>JAHLWV010000001.1 GCA_019057735.1 Promethearchaeota archaeon
TAGGTTCAAGCTATTGGAATTTAGGTATTGGATTAAATCCAGGAGATGTTATGAAGGATGCGGAAGGAATACAAACTTTTAAAAATTTAGGAAAAAACATGGCTCATTTACTCCAAAAACTTAATACCTAATATTTTTTTTTCATTTAGGGCGATCTTTTGTTTAATAAAAATATACTTTTTAAACCAATATTTATTGTATTTATATTAGTGTTTTTTAATTATTTATTTTAAAAAGCATCGACATTAGTAAAGCACAAAACATTTGAAGGAATCTAAAATGAATGAGCGAATAAAAAAACTACGAGCACAAAGTCGTAGAGCAATTCCGCATCTTTCATTGGAGCGTGCTTTAATAATAACAGATTTTTATAAGAAAGGAGCAGCTCATAAATATTCTGCTCCAATCTCGAGAGCAAAAGCTTTTGAATATATACTAAAAAACAAAGAAATTTGTTTTAATGATGGTGAGTTAATAGTTGGAGAACGCGGTCCGGAACCCAAAGCTACTCCTTCTTACCCAGAAGTGTGTTGTCATACATTAAAGGATTTAAAAATTTTAGATTCTCGAGAAAAAATATCTTTTAAAGTACAAGATGAAGTGTGGCAAAAATCTAAAGATATCGTCATTCCATTTTGGGAAGGAAAAACTATCAGAGAAAAAATCTTTTCTCAAGTTGATCAAGAATGGATAGATGCATATTCAGCTGGAATTTTTACCGAATTCATGGAACAAAGAGCTCCGGGACATACCGTTGCGGGTAAGAACATTTGGACTATGGGCTTTTTAGATTTTAAAAAACAAATTAATAAAAACATTGATAATATAGATTTTTTCAACGATCCTGAAGCGTTTGCTAAAAGAGAACAATTGAAAGCAATGGATATAGCAGCTGATAGTATAGTATCTTATGCTATGAGACATTCAGAAAAGGCTTTAAAGTTAGCTGAAAAAGAGTCTAATCCAATTAGAAAAAAAGAATTAGAAAAAATCGCTGAAGTTTGCACAAATGTGCCTGCACATGCTCCGAAAACATTCTGGGAGGCGTTACAACATTACTGGTTTATTCATTTAGGAGTTATCACTGAATATAATACTTGGGATGCGTTTAATCCTGGACGTCTTGATCAACATTTATATCCTTTTTACATGAAAGATATATCTGATGGGGTTTTAACTAAAGAAGAAGCTGTAGAACTGCTCCAAGCTTTCTGGATTAAATTTAATAATCAACCAGCTCCTCCAAAGGTAGGTATTACAGCCGAAGAAAGCGGCACTTATACAGATTTTTGCAATATTAATCTCGGAGGACTAAAAGATGATGGTTCTGATGGAGTAAATGAACTTTCCTACATACTTTTAGATGTAGTTGAAGATATGAGAATACTACAGCCGAGTAGTAATGTTCAAATAAGTGAAAAAACACCAGACGATTTTATTAGAAGAGCCCTTAAGATTGTTAAAACAGGTTTTGGTCAACCCTCGTTTTTTAATGCAGATGCTATTATTCAAGAACTTACGCGACAAGGGAAATCGTTAGTAGATGCTCGTAACGGTGGCGCGAGCGGATGCGTTGAAACAGGAGCTTTTGGAAAAGAAGCCTACATATTAACGGGATATTTCAACCTTGTGAAAATTTTTGAAGTTACTTTACATAACGGAAGCGATCCTTTAACGATTAAACAAGTCGGATTAAAGACGGGAAATCCTACCTCTTTTAGAACTTTTGACGAGTTATTAGAAGCTTATACAAAACAAATTAAGCATTTTGTTGACATTAAAATAAAAGGCAATCTAATAATAGAGCGGATTTGGGCACAAAATCCTTCACCATTTTTATCAATTATTATTGACGATTGCATCATGAATGGGAAGGATTATAACGATGGTGGAGCAAAATACAATACATCCTATATTCAAATTGTTGGCATGGGAAGCATAACTGATTGCTTAACTTCTTTAAAATATAATGTTTATGATAATAATACTTATACTATGGAACAGATGCTCGAAGTGCTTAGAAATAACTTCGAAGGATTTGAGGAAATAAGGCAAAAACTAATTTTTAGAACGCCTAAATATGGGAATGATGAAGATTACGCCGATCTTATCACCCAACAAGTTTTTGAGATTGTCTTTAATGCCATTGACAGTCGTCCGAACACTAGAGGAGGAGTACATAGAATAAACCTACTTCCTACAACGGTCCATATCTATTTTGGAAAAGTAACTGGTGCCACACCGGATGGTAGAAAAGCATTTACGCCTTTATCTGAAGGAATTTCACCTGTACAAGGGATGGATGTTAATGGTCCAACTTCAGTAATAAAATCTGCAAGTAAAATTGACCATCTTCGAACTGGGGGGTCCTTATTAAATCAAAAATTTTCGCCCAAATTCTTTTCAAGCGAATCAGGAATTAACAATATAACTCATCTAATTCGTTCTTATTTCAAAATGGGTGGCCATCATATTCAGTTTAACGTCGTTTCGGCAAATACCTTGCGTGCTGCTCAAAGAAATCCAGTACAATATAGTAATCTAATAGTACGCGTTGCAGGTTATAGCGATTATTATATAAATCTAGGAAAAGATTTGCAGGACGAAATAATCAAAAGAACCGAACATTTCACAGTTTAGACTCCTTTTTTAATGATAAGATGATGATTATTATTACATTATTTATTTGAATAATTTTATAAATATTATTTTATTTAATTGGATGAATAATTATAAAAATTAAAAATCAGCTTACTTTTTTCATGATATGACTACCCAAGATATACTTCCTTTTTTAAGAGTAAGTGGAACCAATTACGAAATCGGATTTCAAATTGGACAGCACTTTAGGGATCGAATAAAGAATACTTTAGACAATTTACCGGCTTTTAGAGAAAATAAAGAATGGGACGAAAAAAATCCCGAGAGATTAAATAAAGTAAAGAAAATCTCAGAGAAATATTTTCCTCAATACATGGAAGAGCTCAAGGGTTATACCGAAGGATCAGGAATTGAATTTCGAGATATTTTCATTCATAACTATAAACACATGCCAAGAAAAGATAATTGTTCGACAGGGATTTTTAAATTTGAAAGTAATACTTTAATTGCTCATAATGAAGATGCGCATCCAATTATGGGTAAAAATGCGTATTTTTTATACGAAGAATTAGAAAATGGGACCTCTTTTTTTGCGTATTCATATCCCGGAATCTTACCTGGAATGTCATTTGGATTTAATTCTCACGGAATCTTTTTTTGTTGTAATTCATTACCAGATCCTACAAAAAGCATAGGCATATCACGCATTTTTCTTGGAAGAAATGTAATTGAACAAGAAACTATTGACGATGCACTTTTTGCTGCCCAAAGATATGCTCCGCGGTCTGGTGGAGCTAACTACAACATTAGTTCTTTAAACACAAATGTTGCAGTAAATCTAGAAACTACTGGTAATGCTTCTTATAGGACAGATATTACAGATCGATTTTTTCACACGAATCACTATATTTCTGAAGGTTTTGGTCCAAAGAATTTTCCTATTGGAGAAAATTCTATTTCCAAGGAAAGGCTAGAAGGTGGGCTTAAATTGCTTTATAATGTAGAAAAGAATGCTGAAGGATTACTCCGAGTTCTTTCTGATGATTCGGTGTTTGTAAAGTTTCGAGAAACTCAAAATACATTCCAAACAAATGGCACTGCTTTAGTAGAGATAACAAAAGGCGAGGATATAGATTTGAAATTTTTCCCAGCTACTCAAGAGAAGAAAGAGTATCAACATTTTAAACTAAGTGATCTAATTTAACATTTTCCTTAGAACTGTATGCAATATCCCACCATTTTGATAGTACTCGATGTCTACTTCACTATCGAGTCTTACAACTACATCAAATGTAAAAATTTCACCATCGTCTTTTTTCACTCTCACAGTCAAATCTGATAGAGGCTTTATATTCTTTATTCCAGGGATGGTAATTGTTTCATTTCCATTTATTCTTAAAGATGCCGCAGATTCTCCTTTTTTGAACTCTAACGGCAAAACGCCCATTCCTACAAGATTACTTCTGTGAATTCTTTCGAACGATTCGGCGATAACTGCTTTTACTCCTTGTAGTTGAGTACCTTTAGCAGCCCAATCTCGAGAACTCCCCATTCCGTAATCTCCCCCAGCAATAACAATCAAAGGGGTTTCAGAAGCAATGTACTTCATAGCTGCATCATATAATGGCATTATTTCTCCCGTAGGATGATAAAGTGTCCATCCACCTTCTCTATCGACAAGTAAATTCTTGATTCGTATGTTTCCAAATGTTCCTCTCATCATCACCTCGTGATTACCCCTTCTAGAGCCAAAAGAATTAAAATCTTTATGTTCTATTCCTTTTGAAATGAGATAACGCCCTGCAGGCATATCTTCAGGGATTGCTCCTGCGGGAGAAATATGGTCTGTGGTAACACTTTCACCTAAAATTGCAAGAATTCTTGCACTTTCTATATCCTTTAAGGGCGGTGTGTCTAGGGAAAAATCTACGAAAAAAGGAGGCTCTCTTACATATGTAGATTGTTCTTCCCATTTATAGATGTTTTCTGTTGGAGGTTTTAAATTATTCCATAATTCCCACCCTTTAAAAATTTCGCCGTACTCTTTATTAAATTGATCTGGGCTGACGTTACTCATGTAAATTTGTTGACATTCCTCATGAGACGGCCAAATATCCTTTAAATATACGGGATTTCCCTCTGAATCTAATCCTAAGGATTCGTTTTCAAGATCAATTGCAATAGTACCAGCTATTGCGTAAGCAACTACTAAGGGGGGTGAAGCTAAGTAATTTGCTTTCGTGTAGGGACTAATTCTACCTTCGAAGTTGCGATTCCCGCTAAGAACTGAAGCTACTGTGAGATCTTTTTCCTCGATTTCTTTAATGATATCACTAGAAAGCGGTCCACTATTTCCTATGCAAGTAGTACAACCATAGCCAACTATGTTAAATCCCAATTCTTCGAGATAAGGTAGTAATCCAGCGTTCTCTAAATAATCTCTTACAACTCGAGAGCCTGGAGCAAAACTGGTTTTAACATGTTTTTTGACTTTTAAACCCTTCTCAACAGCAGCTTTCGCAATCATTCCTGCTCCGACCATAACTGAAGGATTGGAAGTATTTGTGCATGAGGTGATTGCCGCTATAACAACTGACCCATGTTTAATGGTGTCGGAATCAGTACTAGCTATTAAGTCTACTTCGTCTGGTTTATTATAAGAAGTTTTTAGTTGATTGATAAATTCTTTTCTCATATCTTTAAGAGAAATTCTATCTTGTGGTCTCTTTGGTCCTGCTAAACTAGGCTCTATCTCAGTTAAATTAATTTCTAAGGTTTCACTATAATCTGGAGTTGATGTAGATGGAGTATAATAAAGACCTACTTTTTTTAAATATTCTTGGACAAATTCAATGTGGTCTTTTTCGCGACCACTCAAAATGAGATAGTCTATGGTTCTATCATCTACAGGAAAAAATCCCATCGTAGCACCGTATTCAGGGGCCATATTTGCAATTGTAGCTCGATCAGGTAGTTTCAACTCATCAAGACTTGGTCCATAGAATTCGACAAACTTACCAACTACACCGTGAGCTCTAAGAATTTGAGTAATAGTGAGGACTACATCAGTAGCAGTAATTCCATCTTGTGGTTCACCAACTAATTTAACACCTACTACTTCTGGAATATTCATATAGTAAGGTTGACCCAATATGACAGCTTCAGCCTCAATTCCCCCAACCCCCCATCCTAAAACACCTAATCCATTAATCATTGTAGTATGTGAGTCAGTACCTACTAAAGTATCTGGGAATGCATATTTCTCTCCGTTATATTCTCTTAATTGAACAACAGAGGCAAGATATTCTAAATTAACTTGATGACATATACCTCTACTTGTAGGAACTACACGAAAATTGTTAAAAACTGTTTGAGCCCATTTCAAAAATACATATCGCTCATAATTGCGCTCGAATTCCTTCTCTTCATTCAATTTTAGTGCATCGTTAGTCCCGTAATAATCAACTTGGATTGAATGATCGATTACTAAATCTACTGGAATAAGAGGATTAATCGTATCAGGATCTTTTCCTGCTCTTTTTATAGCTGATCTTAAAGCCGCAAGATCAACAACAGCGGGCACGCCAGTAAAGTCTTGAAGCAATACTCTTGAAGGAATATAAGGAATTTCTTTTTTTTCCTTTTGATTTGGCACCCAGGTGGAGAGAGCAAGAAAATTTTCTTCAGTTACAACTTCTCCATCTAAATTACGAATAACGTTTTCAAGCAATATTCTTAAAGAATATGGTAGTTTATCTATGTCTCCATAACCAAGGTCTTTTAATTTTTTAAGATTATATATTGATGCAATACCATTTTTGGTATTAATTTCTTCCCTGAATTTGTTCTGAATTTCGATTTCTCTCATATTGTCGTTCTACCTATCTTCAATTTTTACGAATTTTTTATCTAGCTCACCAATATATCGAAGTCTCGGTCTTATTAGTTTATTGTCTTTGAGTTGTTCGAGAGCGTGGGCTACCCATCCAGCTGATCGACTTGCTGCGAATAATGGCGTGAATAACGGTGTTGGTATTCCTAAAACGTGAAGTAAACCCGCAGAATATAAATCCACATTTGGATATATTTTTTTTGTTTTGATGATATAATCAGTGAGCATTTCCGTCATCTCAAAAATATTATCAATATCTCCACGATGTTCTTCGTGTTCTTGGTCAGGAATTTTATCAATCTCTCCCCTCTCTTCTTTTTTCCAAAATTCTTTAGACAGATCTCGAAGGATAATGGCACGTGGGTCCCATGTCTTATATACGCGGTGACCAAATCCCATAACCTTTTCTTTATTCTCCAGCTTTTTTTTAACCCATGGAATAACATTTTCTTTTTTCTTAATCTCTTCGAGCATTAATCTAATAACCCTTTCGTTCGCACCACCATGTAATGGGCCTCTAAGAGTTCCAATAGCGCTTGTAATTCCACTATATATATCAGATAAAGTAGATACAGTTACACGACACGAGAAAGTAGATGAATTTATCGAATGGTCTGCGTGACAAATGAGTATTTTATCGAAAGCTCTCTCAAAATCCTTGCTTGGTTTCTTTCCAGTCATCATATAATAGTAATTTCCAGCGTGAGAAAGGTCTTTTGATGGTTCTACTAATGGTAGATTTTCTTGAATTCTATGTGCGAAGGCTAAAATTGTAGGAATTTTAGCAATTATTCTGATTCCCTTTCTAATGTTTGCTTCTTCTGTATAAACATAATCATCAGCATCATAAAGAGACAAAGCAGAAACCGAAGTCCTTAACAATTCAATTCGAGTTGTATTTCGAGGATAACTCTTTAAAATTGTCACAATGCTGTCAGGGATAACACGTTCTTTTATTAACTCATTTTTAAATATTTCGAACTCAGAAACTGTAGGTAAATTTCCATAGATTAAGAGGTATGCGACTTCTTCAAAGCTTGAATTGTTAACCAAGTCCATAAGTGGATAGCCTCTATAATATAACTTACCCTTTTCACCATCAATCAATGTAATTAAACTTTCATCAACATAAATTCCGACTAATCCCTTATATGTTTTTGATCTATCAAGATTGCAGAGTTGAGGTCCTTCTGCTATATAATCTTCTTTTATTTTACGCTTATCTTTTTTCATAATTTAGTAACCTTAGGTGCTTATTAAATCCTAAAACTACCTTAAAGTAAAAAAGAAAGATATATATTTTTTAAGCTTTTAAATCATTAATTTTGATAATAAATAAGACAAACGATGATAGAAGTTGAAGCTCATTTATATTCTAACTTTTTTTTTATCTCTTTCAACTTGTTCAACCATAAAAAAGCTCAGTTTTTTAATTGCAAAAATAAAAATCGGAATAAGGGCTAACACAATAAAAACAGAGACTATAAATGGTGCGCTATATGCCAATGAATCCCATAAGATCCCACCTATTAGTGGTCCAATTACCCTTCCTAATTGATCAATCCACATATTCAACCCAAACATCTTTCCTCTATGTTTAACGGAAATTCTACTCATTATCGCTTGGATGAAGTATGTGTTTGACTCTGATACCAAATATAAAAAAATAAGAATTGTAGCGAAATCATAGGGTGTAAATGTAAAAACAAGAAGCCAAATCAATAAAGATTTAAAAAGATTGATAAAAATGATACTTTTGGTCGGAGAAATACGGTCTAGTAATTTACCTACTTTTGATACGAGTAATTGCGAAAGAACTTGGGCAGGAAAATAGACGATCATGACGACAATGGGAATTATTGTTTCAGAAAAGCCGATTAACAGGTTTTCAATTAAATAAGCTGAAACGAAGGGTGAATAGATTGTTCCACTAATAGAAGTTACTAAAATTGTTAGTATCAAAAAGATAAAACCGACGTTAAAAAACATATATGGTTTAATTTCATCAGCTTCTTTTGTCCCTGCATCAGTAGATTCAATCTCGTTTAAAACCGGAAGGTTAAAATTATGATCATCTAATGAAGTGAGATATTTTTCAAAAGTGAGTGTTTCATCTACTTTTAAATAAAAACGATGTCCCGCAATTAAATTGATAATGGCAAATATTAGAAGTGGGCTATACACTAATGGAACATTCTCAGGAAAAAAAAAATTAAAAAAGGCAAAAATTGGTATACTGATAAAAGCTCCAATCACAAATCCATACCCAATCATCTTTCCTCTTCCTGTTGCTAGTGCTTGAGTCCTGCTGCCTTTAAAGGACTTCTCTGAAATCAATGAATAAAAAGGCGGCCAGAAAAACCCAACAAGTAGTCCCTGAATGAATGTTCCTGCGCCAAATAAATAAAGATTATGAACAACAAGAGAGAACCAGTAAAAAAAGTAAGCTATTGTCCTACCCGCAGAACCAATTAAGACTAATCGTTTCTTTGAAGAGTTATCTGTTAAATAAGCAATTAAAGGCATCGAAAATAACCTTGCTAAAGGTTGCATTGCCATGATAATTCCTAAATCAAGTCCAGAACCGCCAAAAAAGTAAATAACTACATAAGATTTAATAAATGTGAAGAAAATAAATCCTAATCCACTCCAAAAAGTAATCCGGATCATCGAATTAAAATCCGGGGTTCTTGTTATAACTTTAGATGATTTCTCATCTTTAGATCGAGTAATGGGGTGATTCAATATTCTACACTTAATACGCTTGCCTTTGATAGATAGAGATTGATATCAATTATATTCATTTAATTTACTTATCTCTCTTCAATTTTTGCGTATTTTTTATCTAACTCACCAATGTATAGAAGCCTAGGCCTTATTAGTTTGTTATCTTTAAGTTGTTCTATGGCGTGAGCAACCCATCCTGCAGATCTACTTGCTGCGAATAAAGGTGTAAAAGATGCTGTAGGAATTCCTAATATGTGTAATAATCCTGCGGAATACAAATCTACATTAGGATATATGTTCTTAGTTTTGATTACATATTCATTGAGAATTTCAGTCATTTCTATTATATAATCAACATCGTCATGGATGTCATGGCCATTATTAGGAATTTTATCAATTAATTCCCCATTTTGAGCTTTCTTATAAAAATCCATTGAAATACTTCTTAAAATTTTAGCTCTTGGGTCCCAGGTTTTGTATACTCTATGTCCAAATCCCATAATTTTTTCTTTTCTGCCAAATTTTTTTTCTGCCCAAGGAATAACAAATTCCTTTCTTTTAATCTCATTAACCATATATTTCATGACCGCCTCATTTGCCCCTCCGTGTAGAGGACCCCTCAGTGTACCTATAGCACTTGTAATACCACTATAAATATCTGAAAGCGTTGAGACCGTTACGCGACATGAGAATGTTGATGAATTAATGGAGTGATCTGCGTGACAAATTAATACATCATCAAAAGCTTCCTCAAAATCTTTGCTTGGTCTATTTCCCGTCATCATATAATAATAATTTGCAGAATGAGAAAGATTTTCTGAAGGTTCTACAAGTGGCAAATTAGTTTGAATCCTATGAGCAAATGCTAATAAAGTTGGCATTTTGGCTACAATTCTAAGCCCTTTCCTTATATTGGCTGGTTCAGTATAATCATAATCATCTGGATCATATAAAGAAAGAGCGGAGATTGCTGTTCTTAAGAGTTCAATCCTCGTAGTATTTCTTGGAAAACTCTTTAGAAGGCTGACTATATTATCTGGGATATTTCTCTCCTTTATTAACAAATCTTTAAACTCAATAAACTCAGAATTAGTTGGAAGTTTTCCATTTATAAGCAAATAAGCAACTTCCTCAAAAGTTGAATTCTCACATAATTCTTTAACAGGATAACCACGATAGTATAATTTTCCATTTACTCCATCAATATATGTAATCATACTCTCATCCACATAGAGTCCAACCAAACCTTTATGTATTTTTGGATGATCTAACTCCCTGAGCGCGGATTCTGCATCATTATAATCTTCACCAATTTTTCTTTTATCTTCTTTCATGATTTAGATACCTTATTTACTTATTAAATCCTAATACTACCCAAAAGTAGAGTGGTAAAATAAATCTTTCTTAAGCTTGTAATAAAATAAGAGATATTAAAAAATTAGTATAGAATGAGTTTATTAACTTCTTTTAAATCCTTACAGTCTGCCATTTTCATCGCTTTCGCTAGGGTTTTCTGCAAATATTCCATTTGAATTCGTACGCCTTCTACTCCCGCTCCAACAGCAGCCCTAACGATGTCTCGACCGATTAATACAGATTCAGCACCAAGGGCGAGCGCTTTTAAAACATCGTATCCAGTTCGAAATCCCCCGTCTATAAGTATTCGAATTTTCCCTCCAAGTTCAGCAACAATTTCAGGAAGGACTTCTACGGTTCCAGGAGTATGATCTAAAACCCTACCCCCATGATTAGAGACAACTATTGCGGCTACTCCTGCATCCTTTGCGGCTTTGGCATCTTCTACACTCATGATTCCCTTTACGATTAGGGGTAATGTCGTTGATGATACTAATTCTTTAAGATCGTCAACATTCTTCCTAAAAACGGGTTTATTGTGAGTAGACATAGCGTAGGACCCACATCCATCTATATCCACACCAACGGCGACGCTTTTCGCTTTTTCAGCTTTTTTAAAGAATCTTATGATTGTTTCTTGTTCTCTTGGTTTCACGATTTTAACACCAAGACCTTCAGCTTCAGCAATTGCGTCAATTCCATATGAGTTATCAAGCGAATAAGTATAAGTATCACCCCGCCAGCCTAATGTACCCGCATCTTTACAACCAAGAACTACTGAACGGCAAAATTCCTTTTCTGAAATTACCTTTTCCCCACCAAAACTATTTACTCCTGCTATACTCGCCCCCATTATTGGCATTGATAGTTCTTTACCAAAAAAACCATATGTAGTATCTGCTTCAAAATGATCTCCGATTGTTTTAATTTTAAGCCTCAATTTTTTCAACGCCAGAACATTGTTATTAAAAGAAGCCCCGCTTCCAATTCCTCCAAATCCAAGTGGTCTTCCATAACTCTGCCCTTGACAAATTCTCATTGCATCTCCATCGCATATTTTATATACCCCACATACTCCCATGAGTTTCTTCTTAGCTTCTTCTCGAACCTTAATTAAAGTCATCTCTTCTAATGCCATATTATCACCTCTATGTTCTCTATACCATATTTTTAGGGTCTAACAGTTCGTCCAAATTATCAATCTTTAAACCCATCTGTTTAATTACTACTTTACACGATTTACCTTCTTTATATGCCCGTTGGGCAATTTCAGAACATTTATCGTAGCCAATTATTGGTGTTAGGTTAGTAACAAGCATTAACATTCGCTCTAAGTTCGAATCAATTTGCTCCGAGTTTACTTTCAGGTCTACTAAACAGTTGCCAATAAAGGAATTAATTCCACCAATTAAAATGTCAATTGATTCGAGAACATTTACGATCATTAACGGTTTACTCATATTTAAATCTAAAATGCTTCCATACATTTCTCCACTCGTAACGACGGAATCATTTCCAATTACTTGAAGACAAACTTGAATTAAAGCTTCAGATTGAGTAGGATTAATTTTTCCCGGCATTATAGACGATCCCGGTTCATTTTGCGGTAGGATCAATTCTGAAAGACCCGCTCTTGGACCACTACCCATCCAGCGTATATCGTTTGCCATTTTTAAAAGCGATAGTGCTAATAGTTTTAAATTACTGCTAGCGTACGCTATAGTATTATGTGAGGAAATTCCCTCTGCTTTTACGGGATTGAGTTTAATGGATAGCGAAGTGATTTTTGAGAGGTGGGATACGGTGAGTTTATCAAAATCTTTAGGAGCGTTCAATCCGGTTCCTAACGCAGTACCACCAATTGGAATGTAAAATAACTCATCCAATACCTTATTTAATCGCTCAATATTAGTTTCAATTTGTTTTTTGTATACTTTAAACTCTAACGATAATGGTATTGGGATAGCATCTTGTAAATGAGTTCTTCCTACTTTGATAATATCTTCGAATTCTTCAATTTTATTAGCCAGAACTTCTATTAAATTGTTTAATACTGGTATTAATTTTTGGATCATATGCACAGTAGATAGATGCATCGAACTTGGGATAACATCGTTAGAAGACTGGCTTTTGTTTACGTGATCATTAGGATGGACTGGATGCTTTTTGCCCATCGGAGAGCCTAAGATTTGAGAGGCTCTATTAGCCAACACTTCGTTCATGTTCATGTTTGTTTGAGTCCCACTTCCAGTTTGATAGATGTCAATTGGAAATTGATCAAAGTGTTTTTCTTCGTTTAAGATCTCGTTAACGGCCTGTAAGATCGCAGCTCCAATTTCTTTATCGATTAACCCTAATTCCATATTTGCTAATAGACACGCTTTCTTAAGCTGTGCTAACGACATGATAAATATGTTAGGGAATCTCTTACCACTAATTTGGAAATTCTGGATTGCTCTTTGAGTATTAATTCCCCAATATACGTCGTTTGGGACTTCTACTTCGCCTAAAACATCTTTTTCTATGCGGTAATTCAAAATTTAAAACAACCATAAAATGTTTACTTATAAGGTTATTAGAAATAGGTTCATAAAAAAAGTTTATACTAATATTCAATAAATGAGTCTCAAGATTTTTAAATTAACATTCTAAGAAATTAAGAAATCAAAGCATCGATTATATCTTCATAATAGTTAAAAATCGTAGAATAGTGTCCTTCACCTGGATAAAATTGCCCTACGCAATTTGGAATTACTCTACACATCCCGCGACCCATAGCAATAGGTACACTTGTATCAGCGTCTCCATGCCAGATATATACTTTAAGTTTAGGAGATATATCTTCTAGGTTAAAACCCCAAGATCTTGCGTATATTTTTCCTTCATAATATGCTCCTTTACTACCATGACGAAACGCTTCAGCACTTTCCTTAATAAATAAAGATAGAATTTGAGGATCCTCTAATATTTTTCTATCAGCTTCAGGAAATTTTTTCAGAGCTTTCATCATGTTTTTTTCTGCTTTTTCTAAATCCTTCATACCACGAGATTGAATCCATATCATCAACTTGAATATCCAAGGAAAAATACGAATAACGCTAAAAAGTTTAATTTTCTTCTCAATTTCTAGATCCTTTGAAGCTAAACCACTTATTATCCCACAAGATGTTAATCGATCAGGAATTTTATACGCACAAGCTGCAGCATATGGGCCTCCACCTGATATTCCTTCAACTGCAAATTTATCAATCTCTAAAGCATCGGCTAATTCAACAACATCATCTGGCCAATCTAAAAGCGTGCGATTCTCTTTAAAATCTGAAAGACCCACTCCCGGTCTATCTATACAAATAACCCTGACATTTTTTACTATTGCCCTATCAGCTAGAATCATCGCCTCTAAACGAGATCCTGGAAAACCGTGAAAATGAAATAAAGGTTTTGCATCTTTCATACCTAAATCAATATAACCAAGCTTCCTTCCGTCTTTTAATGTGAGTGTGTGATCAATAGTATCACTTATAACCGCCATTTACATCACTGTAAAAAAATTAAATAGTGAGAAAAATAAAGCCTCGTTAAATAAAAACATGTTGGATTTCTAGGTATTTTTAGATAATGATTGTTGACTGGTTTATTAACTTACATCACCGTCTAATCCTTTGATATAAACGGTAGAGCCCCACTAGGAAAGTAAATGTAATGACTACCAATCCGATCAAGAAGAATGGTTTATATAAAGAGTTTCTTGAAATACATATCAAAATACAAATCTCTTGTCTTGGGAAATCGATAAGCCAAGACCACCAATATTCACAAGCACTTCCACAAATCCAAAAACCAGGGATAATATAAAGAAAACACATGAAAGAAACTATTAAAAAACCAACGCCTACAAGCAAAACATAAACAATCTTAAATGAAATTCTTTCCGCGTTACGCAAATTATCCATAATTTGTTATTAACATCTATAGATAAATAAATTTAATTAAAAAAGTAATCTTCTTAATTGAGGATTAATTCGAATTAAGTCTATCTAATTTAACTTTTAAAATGAATAAAATTTAGAATTTAAAGGTTGAATTTTAAAATTATAGACCTTATATTTATTTCTTATTGAATCTGATTTTAATAAATAAGGTGAAATTATTGGCTAAATATAGATGTTCTGTGTGCAATTACATTTACGATGAAAATAATGAAGATCAAGAGTTTGTTGATTTACCTGATTCATGGAATTGTCCTGTTTGTGGTGCTCCTAAATCCGCTTTTGTTGCTGAAGGTGTGAGTAAAGGAGATGATAGTATTAAAACTAATGTTGCAGAAAAAATTATTGAACAATTAGTAGCGTTTGGAGTTACACACATTTATGGCATACCTGGAGACTCTAATCTCCCCCTTCTCAATGCTATAAGGAAAAACGATAATATCGATTTTATTTTAACTCGACACGAAGAAACAGCAGCCTTTATGGCTTCGGCTCACGGGAAAATAACGGGTAAATTAGGGGTCTGTATGTCTATTGCTGGTCCTGGTGCAACTAATTTAATCACGGGATTGATGGATGCGGCTACTGATAGAAGTCCCGTATTAGCACTTGTAGGCCAAATAGCTGAAGTATATCTTGGAAGCGAGGCATTTCAAGAAATATCTCAAATATCATTATTCCGTCCTTTTGCCGAATATGCAGAAACTGTTGCGAGAGCTAACCAAGCTATTAAATTAACTATGATGGCAGCCAAGTATGCTCTAAAAAAACCTGGTTTATCAGTATTGAGTTGTCCTACAGATGTATTAGCTGATAAATTGGATGATTCCATTATTGACCCAGATAAGAGGATTTTTAGCAGCGAATCAGTTTCAGCTGAACAAGACATTCAAAAAGCTGCGGACTTAATTAACAGATGTAATAGACCAGTAATTTTCGGAGGATGGGGTTCCCGATTTTCTGGAGAATTGCTTATGGAGTTATCTAGAAAACTTAAAGCCCCAATTGCCACTACTTCTCGGGCTAAAGGTGTTGTTTATGAAACATATCAATATTCGTTAGGAGTACTAGGTTCTATAGGGACAAAATACGCTGCTAAGGCTATCAGAGACTGTGATTTAATTATTATTATTGGATCTGGTTTTAGACAAGCAAATTTAGTATCACCTGGAGTAAAGTTTGTACAAATTGACAAGGATCCAACAAGGATCGGAAAAACTTTTGATGTAGATGTAGGACTGGTTGGAGATGGACATCGAATCTTGGAAAAATTGGTACCTTTAATCGAAGAAAAAGAAGAAAATGAAGACTTCTTATTTCAAGTCTTCGACATGAAACTTCGGCATATGGAAGAATTAGAAAAGGAATCGAAAGACTTCTCTGTTCCCATCAATCCGGGTTTTGTGATACAAGCATTAAGAAGAAATTTAGATCAAGATGCAATTATAACCGTTGATGTAGGAGACCATACATATTGGTTCTACAAGAAATTTCTTTGTGAAGGGCATAAACCTTACATAAATGCAAACATGGCAAGTATGGGTTTCGCCTTGCCAGCAGCTTTAGCTGCAAAGATAGATTTTCCCGATAGACAAGTAGTTTGTGTGGCTGGAGACGGTGGCTTTGGCATGTTAATGGCTGATTTCACCACTGCTGTAAGAGAACAATTAAATATTATTGCTATTGTGTTTAACGATAGAGTATTAAAGAATATTAAAAAGGAATTAGTACGCGATGGTTACCCCATATTTGGTGTTGAGTTTCCTAATCCAAATTTTGCCCAGTTTGCCGAATCATGTGGAGGATTTGGAATAAGAGTTACTACACCAGATAAATTGGATGAAGCACTGCAAAACGCTATACGCTCTGGGAAACCTTCGATTGTAGAAATAATCGTTGATCCTGATAAAACAGCTGCGTCGACAAAAAAAGTGGATTAAAATAATTTAAAAAAATCTTTTTAATATCTTATTTTTCTGTTATCCAATTATCTCGAATATCCTTGATTGCAGTTCCAGGCATAACACCTTTAGGACACACTCGATTACATACGAAAAACTTTTCACAAGCGGGCACAGCGTCACTTTGTAAAACGCGCGATATAACGCTCTCTTGTTTCTCCTTATTAACTCTAGAATCTCGTATAAACCTATCTGATTTTGCTAACTGAGCTGGACCTAGATATTCTGGATTTTTCGCGTTAACGGGACACATCCAACATATTCCGCACAATATACAATAAACTAACCTTTCTATAGTTTTCATATCGTTTGGGGATTGTGAAGATTCCGGGGCAGTATCGTTCCATTCATTAGTGAAGTAAGGCTCAACCTCACGATAAAATTTCCAGAATGGTTCCATATCTACCACTAAATCTTTTATAACATTCATATTTGGTAATGGTTCTATTAAAATCTCATTCTCTTGATCCCAATCTGATGTATCTCCAAAAACTACTTCTGGTAGATTAATAGGTTTTTTAGCGGTTTTAATGGTTGTTACTTGAGTTCTACAAGCCAACATAGGAACATTATCAATCGTCATTCCGCAACTACCACAAATTGCCCCTCTACACGCATAACGAAAAGCGAAGGTAGAATCGTGGTAATCTTGGATGTAAAAAAGAGCATCTAAGATACTCATACCTTTTGAAAGGGGTATTTCATATCTTTCGTATCGAACGGATCCATTCCCTGATTTTCTATAAACTAAAAATTTTTGCTTTTCACCCACATCTTTTCACCTTCTTTTTAATACTTCCTCTCTTTTACTTCGAAAATTCCTACTACGACAGGTTTAGTTTTCAAATCTAAACCATCTTTTATGCGATATATCATTGAATGGTTAAGAAAATTATCGTCATCACGAGAATCGTAGTCCCAACGATAGTGTCCACCTCTACTTTCTTTTCTCCATAAAGCGGCATAAGCAGTAGCTTCTGCTATATCTAAAAGACATCTGAGTTCTAGATTTCGAAGTAATCCATAGTTAAATTTTCGATCTTCGGTTGAAACTTGGACATTTAAAAAATCTTTTTGTAACCCAACAAGGATTTCGTTCGCTTTTTTCAGATCATCGTGAGTTCTAAAAACTCCAACATTTTTATTCATAGTCTCGCCCATTATATCCTTGATCTCTATTGGTTTTTTACCTGTATTGTTATCCCAGCTTTTCAAAAGATTTTCAACATCATCAATAACTTTATCTTCAGCACTTTTTACATCGCTTAAGGATACTTTTTTAGGTAAGCCAATTTCTATCAGTTTTCTTCCAAGATAACGACCAAAAACAGCTGTTTCTAACAAAGAATTCCCCCCCAAACGATTAGCACCGTGAACAGAAAGACAAGAACACTCACCAATTGTATATAAACCAGGGAGATCAGTTTCTCCGTAGATGCCCTTATATTTTGTCCCGATTCCACCCATTGAGTAATGCTGCCCAGGTTGTACGGGTATTGGTTCTTCAATAGGATCTACTCCAGCAAAGAAAATAGAGATGTCTCTTATTCCCGGCAACCTTTCTTTTATGCGGTTAGCGCCTAGATGAGTAATGTCCAAATGAACGTAAGCGTTTTCAAAACCTCTCCCCTCAAGAACTTCTATATCGTTAGCTCTTGCAACTATATCTCGTGGAGCAAGTTCCATTGCTTTTGGAGCGGTCTTATCCATAAATCGTTCTCCTTTTGTGTTGAATAAATAACCACCTTCTCCACGCGCACCTTCAGTTATTAATATGTTAGTGCCATATAGCGTAGTTGGGTGAAATTGTACGAATTCTACATCTTGCATGGGAACTCCCGCACGAAACGCAGCGCCTACACCATCTCCCGTGTTAATTAAGGCATTCGTAGAATGTTTAAAAATCCTACCAAATCCGCCTGTTGCCAATATAACATATGAAGCTCGAAAGATTACGAGTTCTCCTCTGGCTATATCTAATGTAATTACTCCTGAGATTTTTTCGTTAACAACAATTAGGTCTATTAAAAAATATTCGTTAAAAAACTCAACTCCATTTCGAACGCTCTGTTCGTTTAAAGTATGGAGTAACGCGTGTCCTGTCCGATCCCCAGCATAGCAGGTTCGAGGAAAACCAGCCCCACCAAAGGGACGTTGTGCAATAAGACCAGATTCCAACCTTGAAAATGGCGCTCCCATACTTTCAAACTCAACAACGATTTTAGGAGCCTCCTTACACATGAACATCACGACATCTTGATCAGCGAGATAATCTGAACCTTTAACTGTGTCAAACGCATGACGCTTAGGTGTATCACCTCTACTTTCTTCTAAATTACCCAAAGCAGCATTTATTCCACCTTGAGCCGCTCCTGAATGGCTCCGGACAGGATAGACTTTGCTAATAACTGCGGTGCTCCATTTTTCCGATAGCTCTAAACCCGCTCTCAAGCCACTTAAACCTGCTCCTACTACAACTACATCAAATTCTTCGACTCTCATTAAAATGTAATATTCTTATATTGAATAAAAAGATTTTACTAATAATCTATAAAAAAAATAGGCTTAGAAAAAGAGCTCATATTGGATAAGGAGCATAATGAGTAAGTCATTCTAATAATTATTAGAATGGTAAAATGTATTAACTAGTGAGACGGTCAACAAGTAAATTTTTAAAAGTTTGGACATCTTTCCAGGAAGTTGCACATCGTACCAAATTTCCTCTTTCACTAATTTTAGTTAAGCCACGATCAGTGATCTCAATTTTTAATTCTTCGATATTAACCAATTCTTCAGAGAACCCTAGGTAAACAGCCACTGTGTCAAATAATACAGAAGTTTCATTTTTCTTAGTTAATAGTAATTTTGGTATGATTTTTTTTTTCCATATCTCAAAATTTTCTTTGATTGATCTAACTACTAAATTATCGCACTTCATTATACGCTCTAAAAGTACCCCTGAGAGTACGACACTTCCACATGTATCCAATGGAGTAATAGTTTTTTCCCATGGTGCTTGAAAAACATCTCTACACGCCTTAATGTTCCTTTTCACGTTAAATTCCTTGTGAGGTGAATTTACACCCATGTATCCAATGCGAATACTTCCGTGCATCCCTACAAAACGAGAATTTTCTGTAATATTTGGATTCATTTTTAGTGCTCCTGCCACCGTTCCTAAGGGTCCAATGGCGATAAGCGTAAAAGGCTCAGGAGATTCCATTATCGTTGAACAAAGAACTTCCATACCATTTTCGTGAACTGCACCGGGATATCTTGATATCTCATAATCTTTAACCCAAGGATACAACCAACCTTTTTTACTATTTTCTTGAGGTCCAATCCCTATAGGGATGTCAGTTCGACCCACAATTTCGAGAAATTTAGCTACAAGCTTAGCTTTAAGCGGAGTATTGTCAGACGAAGTTGTAATTAATTTAATATCTAATTCAGGGCACTTTAATAATAACCCTAAAGCCCAAGTGTCATCAATATCCAACCCTATATCGGTGTCAAGAATTACTGGAATTTTTTTGTTGTGCATTTTCGGTATCCTAATATGAAATAAATATAAAAATAGAAGTTAAAACTTAAATTTGTCTAGATTATGCTTATCTAAGGGTTTCGAGTAATTGGTTGAATTTCTCTTTATTTAGATCCCTTTTATATAATGGTCGTTTATCTTCGTTATAAATACGAACATTTTCGCTGTAAGGTCGTCTATTTGGATTCTTGTATAAAATTCCTAATGCTAAACGACTTGTATCTAAGGCTAATTTCATGGCTTTCATTCGGTCGTAAGGATCGTGAGCATCGTCAATGTAGTAACTATGCTCTTTATACCATTGAAACGTATTTATGCGATTGAAAGTAACGCAAGGACACAATAAATCGATTAAGGCGTATCCTTTGTGATTAATTGCTTTTTTTAGTAATTCCTTTGTTTTATCTAAATTACCTACAAAAGCTCTTGCTACAAATGAAGCGTTAAGAGAAATTGCAACAGCCAATGCATTGAAAGGCTCGTTTATAACTCCAAACACTTGAACTTTTGTTTTAAATCCTAATTGACTTGTCGGTGATGCTTGGCCTTTAGTTAAGCCATAAACTTGATTGTTGTGCAATACATTTACAATATCAGGATTATATCTGATCGTATGCAGAAAATGATTACCTCCCTCGCTTAAAGTGCACCCGTCGCCACTTACTGCTATTACAGTGAGCTTGGGATTAGAAGCTTTAATTCCCAAGGCTGCAGATAGATATCGACCGTGTAGTCCGTTAAAACTTTGAGCTTTTATAAAGTGTGGAAACTTTCCAGCTTGTCCTATACCAGAAACTAACACAAATTCATGCGGTTTAATCCCTAAATCAGTTAAAGCTTCTTTCATTATTTTTAAAGCGCTATAATTACCGCATCCAGGGCACCACGATATCTCAACTTCATCTAAATCGAATTCTTCACTAGATATTTTCATCACCCTCTATTACTTTTTTTAATTTATCATGTATTTCTTCAACTGAAAATGTGTATCCACTGTGTTTCAAAATCCTATGATTCATGTTGATATGAGTTTCATTTTCTAACAGTTTCGCAAATTGACCAGTTGGATTTTGTTCTATAGCTATCTTTACTTCCGCCCTTATAAGATAATCAAAAACAATTTTGTGAACGGGATATATCTGTTTGAAGAACAAGAATCCTACGTCGTCTCTATCAAGTTTTTCTAACGCTTCTTTGATCAAATAGTAATTACTACCCCAACTAACAACTAAGTATTTGCAGTCTTCCCTACCCATGAATTCAGGGGGTATCGCTTCTTTTCTTAATAGTCCTAGCTTTTTAAACCGTTTCTGGACTGATTTTTTACGGAGGATTGGATCTTCGGTAATTTCGCCGCTTTCAGTATGAGTGTGAGAATCAGCATCAACGAGTCCATCCCCATATCCCGGAACACCTCGAGGAGAAATTCCACTATCAGTGAACTTATACCTTTCGTAGCTTGCATCCGTTTTAACTATGTTTTTATTAATTTCAAGAACACCTATATTTAGCGAGTTAATATTATAGTAGGAATCTACTAAATATTGATCGGGTAAAATAAACACAGGGACATGGTATTTTTGAGTTATATTGAACGCTTTCTGTGTAAGCAAAAAGGCATCCTCAATAGAACCTGGAGCGAAAATCACTTTTGGAAAAAATCCTGCTCCAGCATACAAAACAAGTTCAATATCTTCTTGGCAAGTTCTTGTTGGCATTCCGGTCGCAGGTCCAGGACGCATTCCTACTACGATAACAATCGGTAACTCGGTCATACCGGCTAAACTGACTCCCTCAGACATTAAAGAAAATCCTCCTCCAGCAGTTGATACAAACGCTCGAGCACCAGCATAAGACGCGCCTAGCGCTTTATTAATTACGCTAAGTTCGTCTTCCGACTGATCCACAATCATATCGAATTCAAGCGCATGTTGAGCAAGAAATGTCGCTATACCCGTAGATGGCGCCATGGGATAAAAACAAGCAAAATTACAGCCACCAGCAATTGCACCTAAGCCAATAGCTTGCTTTCCATCTATAATATAATCGTTCACTACTTCTGGAACTCTCTTGAGTTCAAATTCTCTCTTTATTATGTGATTATTTATTAACATTTCTGCAGTTTCATATCCTTTGTTCGCAGCTTTTATATTATTTTCAATAACGGTTTCTCCTTTGCTCTTAAAGTTTTCAGCAAGTAGGGTATGTAAAATGTTAATATTTGCTTTAAGCATACATATTATAACTCCAAGAGCAATAGTATTAGCGTAAATTCTACCACCAATATTGTTCGATAACTCTTCAAAAGGGATTTCAACTTTTTCGCTATTAAGGTCCGGTATGACATCAATATATCGTTTCTCGCCTATAATTAGTGTGTGAGGAGATATCCTCTCTTTGAGATGTGGGACTGCTTCTTTACTAAGCGGAATTAAGATATCAATTCGATCAATAAAAGCTCGCACTGGCTTAGATGCAACACGAATAGTTGTGGAATTAACGCCACCTCTGACTCGACTCATATATTCACGCGTTGCAAATACATAAAATCCTGATTTTTTCAAAGTTTTTGTAAGTAAAGCCTCTACCGTCTGAATCCCTTGGCCCGCTGCACCACAGAGAACAATTGAGATTTCCTTAATATAATTTTTATTTTCCATTAATTTTCACAGCTGAAATTAATTGTTCTAGATTTCTATTTTGAAGTACACTATATAATTTTACAATGAGGTTATATTTGGGACGGAATTTCATAATTAAAAAGACTTTTTTTATAGTTTATAAATATATTAGATTAAATCTCCATTCATAGTTGAAAGATCTGTTATTTCTAAATTGTTATTCGAATAAGAAAAGTTTGTTAAAAACGAGCGGTTATTTTCTCTTTAAGCTACATCAATTCCACAATGTGGACATATTTTCGTGTCTTTATCAATTTTATTTCCACAATTATTACAATATGATTTACCGCCTCTATTTGTTGAAAGAACCTCAGAAGTTGTAGTTTCTTCTATTGTTCTGAGTAACGTAAAAAGGTGGGAAAATAAACCGTCATACCAAGAATTTTTTAGTTTTTCAACTCTTAAAATATTTCGCGAGAGAGGACTTGCTTCTACTCGAATCAGGGTTTTACCATTATTTAAATCGTATAGATTAATCCGAACACGTTTTTTCCAATTTGGATCGTGGCCGGTATTCGTCATCATAGTCCCTTGTTTAGCTTCGATGAAAGTAGGAGGTGTAGATTTTTTAATTTTTGCTTTATGTTGACTGCTTAACCATTGCATTGAGAGCTTGAAAGCTTTATTAAGAGAAATTTGAAGCGTTTCCTCATATATCACATTAACTTTCATTGGGCTCTACTTAGAATTTAATATATACCTAAGAAATAGCTTTAGATTTTTTATAATTTTTCATATCGTGACTATTTTCCGACAAACTTGGGTTTTCTGTAGCTTTTAGGTTATATACAAAAAAGTAAGATATATAAACAAGCTGGTAGTATAAAATATTATTCAATGTAAATCGCTTTAAAAAATAAGATGTAATGAAAAAATGGAATTAACAAATGATAATGGTGATATTCTAGATGATTATTATGGCACTAATCAGGCAGTAGCTCAAGCAGTTAGAACCCATCCCGCCCCAGCTCTTCCTTGTAATAATTCAACAGAATTCAAACGGTGGGGTAATCCTTATGATCTTCAAGAATTTATATATTGGGTTTTCAAAATGCTGGTCTTACCTGGATTAGTTATCTATTTGATTTTCTCTATAAATATTCTCCAAACATTTGAAAATCCAGTATTTGGTATTATATCCTCAATTTTGGGACCTATCGCAGGCATTTTTTTTTATATCATGGCGAAAGAATCAGCAAGAGCCATACAAAATAGGATTTCAAACAATCAACTCGTCCAATCGGGAGTACCTTTAAATACATTGGACCATGTTGACTTTAAAATAGGATTTGTTGGAGACATTATGATGATGAACGAGCACGATCTTAGGTTTGATCCTGAAGTAATAGAATTTTTTGATGACGTTAAAGTAGTCGTTGGTAATCTAGAAGGGATCGTAACTAATGAGGATCACCACTTTGCACAACAAAGACACAAACCTCCTGATATTTTCCGTCAATTAGAAAGTTTATTGAGTCATAATATTAATTGGTTATTATGTTTAAGCAATAACCACAGTATCGATTATGGAAATAAAGCTTTTCATGAATCTTTAATTGAAATACAAGATAATCTAAGAATTAATGTATTCGGCCGTAACGACGTCAACAATGTCTTATCTCAAGAGTTATTTATAAATATTGTTTCGAGTACAGAATGGAGCAACCAAAGAACATGGACTTGTACGTCGAGGTATAGAAATACTGAATTATGGTCATATCATAAGCATGATATTAATTCTAATGGAGTTAACAGATTTAACATTCTCTTTCCTCATTGGGGTTATGAAAACGAACGATATGTGAGGAAAAGAATTCAAAAAGATGCGACAGCGCTTCTAACTAACAGAGATCAAGAATACAGCCAATACCAGGATTATATTAGACGAACTTTTGATAAGGAAATTCTACCGGGGGAGAATCCGTTTAGAAAGTGGGATTTAATTTTTGGTCATCACTCTCATACACCGCAACCAATAATGAGAATTGATGATTTTCTAACAGACCGAAATGGGAATATAATACAAGATCAACAAAGGAATAATATAGTATATCATAAATTAGTTGCTTTCTCAGGCGGAAATTTTACTTCGGGAGCATGGATCATTCGCAGGAAAAAACATATATATGGTACTGTAATGAAATGTGATATCGGTCCATTAAAAGGACATCGAAACCAGTTAGCTGTTGGAAATGTTGAATGGAGGACAACAGTTAATAGAAGGGGTTTTGATGACAACGGGAAGAAGTACAAGGCAGTTGAATTTTATCGTAGAAGATATCGAACTTTTGCACATTACCTATGGACTTTACTCTTAGGATTTGGTATAATAGCGCTTATCTTAATCTTGAGATATATTGATTCGATCTTATAAAAAATTAGATGCACACAAAATTTAGATATTATGAAACTAAAAACTTCTGATGGTATTTCTTTAGATAATTATTACAGATCTCAAGAAGGATTAGATTGGGGGTACCCACCACCCAAAGAAGCAGAAAAATTAGGAGTTAGTCCTTATAACGGCGGCGAGACAGCTTATTATTTTGGTAAGCATATAGCACTACCGGGATTTGCAGGTATAGCTATTTGGTTAACAATAATTTTCAATATTTTTGACAATTTTCTTATTGGATTTGTAAGCAATATCCTTTATCTTATCGCAGCAGCCCTTCTTCTAAGTGTTTTGAGAGAGTTTATAAGGGGATGGAAATATAAAATAAAAAAGGGAGTAATATATTTACCAGGTCCTTATGTGTTTAGGCGTAAAGTTGCAGATTATACCCCCATAATAAATGAAATAGCTAAAGTTGATTATAAAATAGGATTTGTCGGTGATATAATGAAAATGAACAAATTTAACCTAAAATTTCATCCTGACATCAAATACTTTTTTGAAGATGTTGATTTAATAATTGGTAATCTCGAGGGTATAATCTTGCCTAAAACCTGCCCAACTTTAAAACAAGCTCATTCTGAAATAATTCTCTCAAGATTAGAAAAATTGTTAAGCAAGAATGCTAAGTGGCTGTTGTGTTTAAGTAATAATCATAGCGAGGATTTTAGTAATATACAATTTAACGATTCCTTACATTTAATACAAAACTGTTCAAAATTTGATGTATTTGGAAGAAAAGATGTACCTTCAGTAGTCAACAGTAACAATAAAATAACAATATCATGCGCTACACAATGGAGTAATCAAAAAACATGGGATTATACTTCCCAATATGATGACTCAGATAATCCCAAGAGAGATTTTCTAAATAATCTTCTTAATATTAATAATTTCAACATCCTCTATCCCCATTGGGGCTATGAAAACGAAAAATACGTGAGAACGAGATACCAAAAAAATGCAAAAGCATTATTAACTGGCACTTTAGATGATTATAAAAGATTCGAAAAAAGATATAAAGCAAATTTTTTTTATAATACTACTCACAATTGGGATCTCATTTTTGCTCATCACCCGCATGTTCTTCAGCCGATAATGAAAGTTCCGCATGAAATTAAAATAAATGATAATAAATCTATTCCTTATAATAAATTAGCAGTGTTTTCAGCGGGAAATTTTACTTCAGGAGCTAATATCATTCGAAAAAAAAAACATATTTCGGGCATTATTATGAAGTGTGAAATAGGCCCTTTAAAGGGATATAAAGATAAATTAGCTATAGGTAAAATGGAATGGCGTAGAACTATAAATCATAAAACACGATTAGGAAAAGTTCCATTGAAATTAGTATGTATCGATAATGAAAAATATCGAACATATAATAAACCAATTTTTATTAATGGAGTGCTAATTTTAATCGTTTATATAGTTCTGTTTTTGATTAATTCGTTTTCATAATAATTTTGAAGAATCCGAAGCATCTAAAATTATTACCATTGGTTTGTTTTTTCAATTACACAATAGGTAATCTTATAAACCTAATTCTTGAAGTTTACGAGTAACTTCTTGTTTTTTGGTACCTTTCAGATCGAACCATTTATAAAAGATTATTGCACCCACAATGCACACAATGAAAGGAATTAACCCTTGAATGATTCGAAGACCTACTAAGGCATTATCTTGGTGAGAAATGTTTATCGGGTTATAAAATGTGAGTGCGTGTATAATTGCTATTATAAAGCTCTGAATCATTACGGAAGTGCGAACGAAAAAATTTCTAATTCCAATCAAAGTAGTTTGTTGATGTTTTTTTATTTTCACAGCTATTTCGTCGTAACAATCAGCAAAAACTGGTGATAACATAATCATGAACAAGGATCCTGATACTCCATTTAGGATACTTGTTAAATAGAATTGAAACGCATTCACAATAAAGAGGTTTAATAATAGGCTTACTCCATAGGAAGCTAAACCTATTGCATATGTGTTCGAATGTCCTATACTTTTAGCTAAGCGAGCCCATATAGGCATTGTTATTATTGAAGATATAAGCATTAAGATTGAACCTATGCTTCTTATGTATTGTCCTTCTTGTAGAACATCATCAACAAAGTTGAATGTATTCATGCTCATCAAACCAAACGATATCATGAATGTAAGATAAGAGAATACAGACAGCATGAAATTTTTTTGTTTCATACACATTTTCATAGTCTTAAAAAAAGATTTTCTTTCCGAATTGTCATGTCCTACGCTAAATCTCTCTTTTATCACTTTATCCTCTTTAGATCCATGTATAAATACCGCAAATGAGCATAAGAGGATTATACTGCTAATAAATGCAGCAATCGTGAATGATGTAGGATTCCCGGGATCAACTACTTGGGACCAGATTGTAATTGCTAAGAAATTTGCTAGAAAGGTAAAAGCTTGAGTTAATATCCCTCCTTTTCTACGTGCTTTATCTCCTCTAAAATGAGCAGCAAAAGCTCCAAAAGAATGAGTTTGAAGAAGAGAATACGACATATCATAAAAAAATAGTATAATTATATAATATATTAGAATAGGCAATAGACTTTCAATCCCTGATACTTGAGGAGGCGTAAATAGGAAAAAAAACAGAATAATTGTAGGAATCCCTCCTACAATGATCCATGGGGTATGAAAGCCTCGCTTTTTGGTCCATTTGAAGGGTTTATCTGTAAGATATCCTATAACGGGGTTAATCAACATGCTCCATATTGTGTAGATAGTATTTGCGATTGCCATATATATTGGCCATAAAGAAACTATACTAATTATACCGAGCTCTCCTTCGTAGAATGTCCAGACATAATTATTAAAAGCTACCATTAAATAAATATTCAAAAAATATCCGGTTGAAAACATCATCATCTTTATCAGGCTTTGTTCTTCAGGTTGAGCCTGATTTACATCATTATTTGAAGGTTTCATCTTTCAATTCAGAGTTCGTTCTTGATATTATTTTATCCATTCTATTATTTATTAAAGTATTCTCTTAATAAACACAAAATATAGTATTGCTTCAAATTATATATTATTAGAATAAGTTTTATTAACTACTAAGCGATTTTAATCTTGTTCTCTATGAGATTCAACCAAATTTTCTTTCAAGGAGGTTATTATCATAAGATTGCTCGAATACGAGAGTAAGGAAATTTTTAGCGCTTTTAATATTCCTTTAGTTAAGAATATACTAATTATAAGGGGCGAAAATGTTGAAGAAAAAGTTAAAAGTTTTTCATTCCCTGCAATTGTTAAATCTCAAATCGCTATTGGAAGTAGAAAAAAAGCAGGTTTAATAAAAATTGCTCAATCAAAGGAAGAGGCAATTTCTCTCTGTAAAGAATATTTTAACAGAAATGTTTCTGGGTTTCAAGTTGAAGCAATCCTTATTGAAGAACTCGCAACAATAGAACACGAGTATTATTGCTCTATAGCCTTAGATGCCTCTGGGAGACAATTTTATCTAATTGCTAGCAAAGAAGGGGGGGTTGATATTGAAGAGGTTGCGAAAATAATTCCTGATGCTATAATAAAGGAGAGCTTTTCCTTTCAAGAAGGAGTGTCTGAAGAGTTAGCAGGTAAAGTGGCGCGGCAATTGGGATTTAATGGCAAACATATTGATACAGCTTCACAAATATTTATGAAATTATGGGAAATAACTTTGAAGTTAGAGGCACAACTTGTAGAAATTAATCCTCTTGTATTAACTCCCTCTGGGCTATTTGCCGTAGATGGAAAGATGATTTTAGACGATGACGCTGCGTTTAGGCAGCCAATCGTTCAAAAATTGGAGGAAAAAAAATTAACCGCGCTAGAGAGACTTTCGAAACAGGCTGGATTTTCCTTTGTTGAATTATCCGGAGATATTGGCATCTTAGCAAATGGAGCGGGTCTCACAATGGCTTTATTAGATGTATTATCTGAATTAGGATTACACCCTGCGAACTTTTTAGATGTTGGAGGGGGTGCGAGTAAAGAAAGGGTGTATGTGGCTCTGGAATTAATCTTTAAATTAAACCCAAAAGCTGTTTTAGTTAATATTTTTGGAGGAATAACGCGTTGTGATATAGTAGCTCAAGCAATCATTGAAGCTTTAAACAATATATCAGACGCTCCACCGATGGTTATACGATTAACAGGAACCAAAGAGAAAGAAGGAATTAGCTTACTTAAAGAAGCGGGTATCGAAGCCTTTCAAGACATTATGGAAGCTGTAGAAAAATTAGAGGAGGTGCTAAGTGAATATAATGTATATTAGCGAAAATTCAAAAGTTGTTGTACAAGGTATCACTGGAACGCAAGGGATGTTTCACACGAAAATTATGATTGAATATGGGACTAATATTGTCGCAGGTGTGACACCTGGAAAGGGTGGCCAAGAAGTATACGATATACCCGTTTTTAACGAAATGAAAGAAGCTATCAAAGAAACAAGTGCAGATGCAAGCATTATTTTTGTTCCCGCTAGATTTACTTTAGCAGCAGCCATGGAAAGCTTAAATGCTGGAATCACAATGACTGTCATTATAACCGAAAATGTTCCAGTGTTTGATATGATTAAGCTTGTTGAGAAAGCTAAGGAAAAAGGTCTAAAATTAGTCGGCCCGAATTGTCCAGGGATGCTAATTCCGGATAAGATTAAATTAGGAATAATGCCTGGTAATATGTGTCATTACGGAGATGTTGCAATAATTTCAAAAAGTGGAACTTTGTCTTACGAGATAACAAAAGCAGTTGGAGACGAAAATATCGGTGTTTCAGCATATGTAGGGATAGGTGGAGATCCTGTGAGAGGGACACCTATGCAAGAAGCTGTTGCGTATTACTCAGAGGATTCAAAAACTAAAACGATTGTTCTTATAGGAGAAATTGGAAGCGACGAGGAAGAAAAAACTGCAGAATATATCAAAGAACACGTTTCTAAACCCGTAATAGCATATATTGCAGGAAAAAGCGCTCCAGAAGGGAAAAGAATGGGTCATGCCGGAGCAATTATCTCAGGAGATTTTGGCACGGCTCAAGGTAAGATAAAAGCTCTTCAAAAGGCAGGTGCCTTAATTGCTGATACTCCTTGGGATGTTCCAAAAATGATTAAAGAACTCCAATGAATTAAGAATTGCGATGATAAATAGAGTAAAAGTGATTAAATCTCATCATTCAGATGTGTTGATTCCTTTTCAAGCTGAAAAGGGTGAAATTGTCAACGGTAAAGAAAAACCTACTCAATGGGAAGGATGGCTTTATTGCAAAAATAAGGATGGAATTTTCGGTTGGGCTCCAAAAGCCTTCGTTACTCCAGTAAAGGATTCATCTGAAGAGTTCCAATTTAACCGTGCTTATAATTCTTTTGAGATCTCAGCATTAAAGGGAGAATTTGTCGAAATAAAAGAAATTGAAAGTGGATGGGCAAGGATTGAAAATGAAAGTGGAAAAATAGGTTGGATTCCATTAGAAAATCTCGATATTACTGATCTTTAAAATAAATTAGAAAAAACCAATTTGTTCCTGCAGATTTCTATACAACTCAGATAAAGTCGGATGTGCATGGATCATTTTTCTAAAAATTGTTAATCCATTTGGTAAATGAATTAGGGGAACAATTTCGTGTATTAAAATATCAGCGGCTTCTCCAATGATGTGACATCCTAAAATTTTTTCATTATCATAAAGGAGTTTTAATAAACCTCGTTTTAGACCCATTAGGTATCCTCTTGAAGAATTAGAAAATTGTGTTTGCACAACTTTATAATTTGTTCCAGCGGCTCTTAATTCTTGTTCAGTTCTACCAACTGAGCCAATTGGAGGTTCTGTAAAAACAGCATAAGGTACATTTTCAAAGCTAATTGGGATTTTATTTTCATTAAAAATATTATGGATGACAAATTTAGATTCTCGGAGAGCCATATGTGTGAATTGAGTTCTACCCAGAACATCCCCAATAGCGTAAATATTGAGTTTAGAGGTTTGGAGATAATCATTGACAATAATATTTCCTCTTGCGTCAGTTTCAACTCCAGCTGAGCTCAGGTTGAGTCCTTCGGTGTTGGCAGAAAATCCCGTAGAGATCATCATTTGTTCAATTTCAATTGTCTTACCTCTGTCTGTTGTTAACATTATATTTCCTGAAGAATTCGCTACTTTAGACGTACGAGAATTTGAGATAAATTCGATTCCATCCTCTTCATAATATTTCTTTACAGCTAAAGAAACCGTCTCATCCGCACCAAAAATAGGTCTATCATTCGTATCAATGATATATACCTTACTCCCGAATGTATTAAAAACATTAGCAAATTCTAATGAAATAAATCCACCTCCAACAAAAGCAATAGTCTTAGGTAATTTTCGTAAATTGAATATAGTTTCATGAGTTAAGAAATTCACGTTATTAATGCCCTCAATTGGAGGAATCCAGGGCTTTGTACCTGTTGAAATTAAAATATTCGGTGCAGAATAGATTTCATTCCCTACCTCAACAGTGGATTCATTCAAGCATTGGGCTTTCTTTCTTAAAAAGGTTATATTTTCAAAAGTAGTTAATTGATTTTCATTATCTTTTATTGCATTATGAACTAAATTATCAGTATATTCCAAAGCTTTATTGAACTCGGCTTTAATGCCTTTAATTTTAATGCCAAAAGTTTTTGATCTTAAAGCTTGTTTGTATAACCTAGCGACATATATCATAGCTTTTGCTGGAATGCACCCATTTTCTATGCATTTTCCCCCTAGGGCACCATCACCCAATAATAATATTTTTTTATCGTATTTGGCGGCAATCTTCGCACTCGGAAATCCAGATGTTCCTTGCCCAATTATTATAAGATCGTAATCCATATCTCTTTTCCCTCTCTAAACATAATTCTTTGAGGTTTGTTTGAATAGTATTAGAATCATGCTCATTTAAATTAAATGCTTATTTTCTATAAAGTGCCCAGCTGTGCTCTAAATAGAATTCCCTTTAATTTAGATCATACTAACCCTTGAAAAATCTAATGCAATTGCCACACAAAAGGGAAAAGAATCCCACATTAATCGAGTAAGTAAAATTTTTATTAAAGATGAGTTTACACATATTATAAATCTTTGACATAATATTAAAAATAAAATAAGAGAAAGAGAGAAAATTGGCTCAAAAAAATATTTATGAGTATGATGCTAAAAAGCTCATAGCGAGCGAATTACCAAAATATTATCCAGAATTCAAATACCATAACAAGTTAGTGGTAATTGACTGCGAGACTGACTTAGAGAAAGCAATCTCGGATAATCCTTGGATAAACGCAGAAAAAGTTGTAGTTAAACCTGATCAACTTTTTGGAAAAAGAGGGAAAGCAAATCTACTCTTGTTAGATGCAAATTGTGATGAAATGAAAGATTTCTGTTACAACAATTTGGATAGAGTCTGCGAGATTGGAAATGTGAGAGGAGCTTTGAAACGTTTACTTGTAGAACCTTTCATTCCTCACGAAAAAGAATATTATGTTTCTATAACAACCGAAAGAGAGGGTGATGTGATCCATTTCAGTTTCGAGGGGGGTATTTACGTGGAAGAAAATTGGGATAAAGTCATTCACGTACCAATTCCTATTGGAACTGATATTAAAACCTTTGATTTAGAGAGTAAACTGCCAGATTTAGGAGACTCTAAAGGCGTTCTAATGCCTTTTATTAAGGGACTTTATCAAGTGTTTGTCGATCAGGATTTTACTTTTCTTGAAATCAATCCCTTCGCAATCACTCAAGATAACAAAGTTGTTCCATTAGATGTTAAAGCTAGATTAGATGATACTGCTATGTTTCTTCACGCGGATACGTGGGGAAATCCTAACAACCCGATTGAATTTCCAGCTGCTTTTGGACAAACTATGTCTGAAAAAGAAGCGTACATACGGGAATTAGATGAAAAAACAGGGGCTTCCCTTAAATTAAAGGTTTTGAATCCAGTTGGTCGAGTTTGGACCATGGTAGCTGGAGGAGGGGCTTCAGTTATCTATACCGATACGATCGTGGACTTAGGATTTGGAGAAGAATTGGGGAATTACGGAGAATATTCTGGAAATCCATCACGAGAATATACCGAAATCTATGCCCAAACCATCATAGATCTCATAACAGAAACTCCTGATCCTGCAGGAAGATCAAAGTATCTCATAATTGGTGGAGGAATTGCTAATTTTACTGATGTAAAAGCTACCTTTACTGGAATCGTTAGTGCCATCAAGAATTCAGTTGAAAAACTGAAAAATGCCAAAGTTAAAATTTACGTGCGAAGAGGTGGCCCTAACGAAAAACAAGGACTTGAACTTATGAAGCAAGTTGGAGAGGAGACTGGTATTCCGATCGAAGTATACGATAGATATACTCATATGACTAGGGTTGTCGATTTAATCAAAAAAGCAGAAGAAGCAGGAGGGGCCTAAAATGGAAGATTACGAACTTTTTAATAGAAATACACAAGCGATTATTTACGGACTTCAGAGGAATCCTATCCAAAGAATGCTTGATTTTGATTTTGTGAGTAAAAGAGAAAAACAATCAGTAGCAGCAATAATTAGACCTACTCAGATTGCTGCAATCAGTTATCACAAGGTTTTTTACGGGAATAAAGAAATAGTTATACCTATTTATAAAACGCTTGATTTAGCTATGAAAAAACACCCTAACGCTGATGTAATGATAAATTTTGCTTCCTTTAGATCCTCGTACGATACTAGTAAAGAAGCTCTTGAATCTGATACAATTCGCACAGTAGTTATCATAGCTGAAGGAATTCCTGAAAGACAAAGTCGACAATTAATTAAAATCGCAGAAGAGAGGAAGAAGAATATTATTGGTCCAGCTACCGTAGGAGGAATTGTAGCGGGGGCTTTTAAAATTGGAAATACAGCAGGAACTTTAGAAAATATTAAACTTTCCAAACTATATCGACCAGGCTCAGTTGGCTTCGTCTCAAAATCAGGTGGCTTAAGCAACGAAATGAATTTTATGATAAGTCAAACAACCGATGGAGTATATGAAGGTATTGCTATCGGTGGTGACAGATTTCCGGGTTCGAAATTAATCGATCATCTAATGCGATACGAAGCAAATCCTAAAATTAAAATGCTAGTAGCATTAGGAGAAATCGGTGGAACTGACGAATATGCAATAGTAGACGCACTAAAAAGCAAGAAAATAACAAAACCAATCGTAGTATGGGTAACTGGGACAGCAGCCAAGATTTTACCTGAGGGATTGCAGTTTGGGCACGCTGGAGCTATGGCAGATAGCTCAAAAGAAACTGCTGACGCGAAAAATCGCGCGTTAAGAGAAGCTGGTGCTGTTGTTCCAGAATCATACGAAGACTTTGACAAAGAAATTAGGAAAACATTCGATAAATTAAAACAAGAAGGAAAAATTCAACCAATTGAAGATTTTGAACCACCAGCAATTCCAATGGATTATAAGACGGCTGTTCGATTGGGAAAAGTTAGGAGACCCACTGATGTAGTGGTTACCATTTCAGATGACAGAGGAGATGTTCCTACATTTGCTGGAATCGGATTAGACACAATAATTAAAAATAAAAAATCGATAGGATATGTAATCGGTTTATTGTGGTTTAAGAAAGAATTACCGGAGTTTGCCCAAGAGTTTATTGAAATTGTCATCAAGTTAACGGCTGACCACGGTCCAGCAGTTTCAGGTGCTCATAACGCAATAATTACAGCACGCGCAGGCAAAGATCTTATGTCGTCCCTTGCTTCAGGCATCCTCACAATCGGTCCGAGATTCGGTGGAGCAATTTCGAACGCAGCTAAATATTTCAGGGAAGCTTTACAAAAAGGAATGAATCCATTAGAATTTATGGGGTACATGAAGAATGTAGTGCAAATTAACATCCCTGGAATTGGACACAGAATAAAATCAGTTCAAAATCCTGATGTACGCGTTCAATTGTTAAAGGAGTTTGTGCTTAATAACTTTGAAAAACATCCTCACCTTAATTACGCTCTAGAAGTTGAGAAACTTACAACTTCTAAAAGAAATAACCTAATACTAAATGTTGATGGTTGTATTGGTATTACCTTTTTGGATTTGTTAGAAAATTTAAATTTCACTAAAGAGGAAATTGAAGATGTGATCTATAGTGAAGCATTGAACGGTCTTTTTGTGCTTGGAAGGTCAATTGGAATGATGGGGCATGTGTTCGATCAGAAACGTCAAAGAGCTGGCTTATATCGCCAACCATGGGATGAAATTCTATTCACAGATTAGTGCTTCATCTTTTTTTTAATTTTATTAGTTAACATTAAAGACGGAATGTTGTATAATCATGAAAAAAGATAATGAGGAATATTTTTACATTAGCGGACAGCATTATGATAACATGATAAAGAGCAGAAATACGTACGAAGCTATCCCATTTTATATAAAACAAGCTAAAAAATATGGTGGTCCTATTCTCGACTTAGCTTGTGGAACAGGAAGAATAACCATTCCCATTTCGAAAGAAGGAATACAAATTGTTGGATTGGATTTTTCTGTAAAAATGTTAGAACAAGCTAAACGAAACTCGAAAGATAATAATGTAGAGATTGAATGGGTAGAGGCAGATATGACAGACTTTAACCTAAATAGGAAATTTTCTACAATTACAATGCCCGCTGCTGCTATGAATTGGGTTCTTGAAAATAAAGGTATAGAAAATTGTTTAAACAGCATAAAGGATCATCTAAATCAGGATGGAAAATTCATTTTTTCCGTGTTTAATCCCAATTTTGAAATTATGATGAGAGATCCTTCAAAAAAATATAAGCGAAAGGGATATCCAGACCCAGATGGTAAAGGAAATGTAGTCGTAACCGAAACCCATAATTATGATAAAGCAACTCAAATTATGCATTATACTTCATATCACAAGTTAAAAAATGAGGAAATAGTGAAGAAATTGAAGCTAAGAATTTTTTTTCCACAAGAATTAGATATGCTGCTTGATTACAACGGTTTCAAAATTGATTACAAATATGGAAATTTTGATGAAGAACCATTTAATTCTGATTCAAAATGGCAGATCGTAATCTGTCATAAAAAATAGATAGAATTTTCTTTATTCATAAAAGATTGTTATCTTGAGTAATACGATTAATCTTTCTTTTTATCTTCGTATCCTGAACCATATGGTAAACCGAAGATTCCAGGTTTAACCATAGGGGCATGAAAGTTACCTTTAGCCCATGGAGCAGGAAATTTTTGAGCAATAGCTGATGAGACCAGTGCTATTATAAATATAAAGATAAAAAGAACATAATTACTCCAAATTGTGAGAAAAATCAAGCTAATTATTGCATTCGGCAGGTGACAGGCAAAAGTTTTAATAAGTATCGATTTAGGTGTGTCATGCTCTGGACTAATGTAAATATCCCAGAAATACATCTGTACGATAAATTGCCACACGCCAATGCAAATAAAACTTAAAATATAGATAACCCAAAGAGGAAATCCAGTTAAACTCCAAAGGTGATAAAATGAGAGAAGAAGTCCTCCAGTACTGACCCCCCAAATAATACCAAACATGATTTCTGAGCCAATATAATATTTTCGGTCGAATGTAAGAGTGTTGCGGGGCCAAATGATCACATATGCTATAACAACAAATGTGAAGCAAAAAATTAGATAGGATATCCAAAAAGGGTTTGAGATTTGCTCTGAAGTGAATAAAGGGCTATTAAAGATATGTTCGAGCGTTCCAGAAGTAGCGATAAAGATGTTACAGAAAGAAAAGTAGATCAGTGCCCGTGTCCATGCAGCACCAGGTCTCCAAACATCAATAGGGAGCGTTCTGTATTTGATCATATAAATTCCGATCATAACTACACCAAATATAGCAAAACAAGTAATGAAAATGAGTATCAATATCCTATATTCACCTAATGAAAAGTATCATATTTTAATCTAAGATAAGTTTATTAAACAATTTTTTAAAGGAATTCTTTAATTTTAAACATCGGGATTCATAAATATACGTAATTTCTAGCTCTTTTTAGAGGATTAAATAGAAATTACTCATAGTTCTTAATTCAATGAGGGGATATTTGTGGGAGAAAATTAATCAGTTCACTTTTTAAGAGATTAGAAATTACATACATAGAAAATATATTTTTTAACTAATCACTAAATAAATAAATAGGGAAAAATGAAAATGGACAAAAGAATTGAAGACGCAAAAAGCCATTTTGAGAAGATTGTAAAAGAGCAGTTAGAAAGAGTTGAACGAATGAAAAAGGCGGGAGACTGGGTCGATTACACAACGATAAAACCGATTATCATCGGTCTCGTTGGTGGTGATGGTATTGGGCCGTATATTACAAAACACGCGCAATCCATACTAGAATTCTTGCTAAAAGAAGAAGTTGAGGAGGGAAGTGTTGAACTTAGAGTAATCGAAGGTTTAACTATTGAAAACAGAGCAAAAGTAATGAAAGCAATACCTGACGATGTATTAGTAGAACTGAAAAAATGCCATGTTCTGCTCAAAGGGCCCACAACAACTCCAAGGAAAGGAGACAAGTGGCCAAACATCGAAAGTGCAAATGTTACTATGCGACGTATGTTAGATCTTTTTGCTAATGTTCGCCCAGTAAAAGTTCCTGAAAAGAACATAGATTGGATGTTTTTCAGGGAAAATACTGAAGGAGCTTATGTGCTTGGATCTCAAGGTTTAAACATTTCCGAAGATCTTTCCATTGATTTCAAGGTTATAACAAGACAAGGGTCAGAAAGGATTATTCGACTTGCGTTTGATTATGCTAAGAAGAATAACATCAATAGAGTAACTGTGGTGACGAAAGCAAATGTAGTCAAAGCAACTGATGGGAGATTCCTTGCAATGGCAGAAGAGATCGCTAAAGAGTATCCAGAAGTTGAATGGGACGATTGGTATATCGACATTATGACTGCTAAATTGGTGGATCCCGCAAGACAAAGCCAATTCAGAGTTTTTGTAGCGCCGAATCTCTATGGAGATATCATCACAGACGAAGCAGCACAGATTCAAGGAGGTGTTGGAACAGCAGGCTCTGCTAACATAGGAAAACAATATTCAATGTTTGAAGCTATCCATGGTTCAGCACCAAGAATGGTGGACGAAGGAAGAGCACAATACGCAGATCCTTCGAGCATTATCAAAGCAGCAGCATTACTATTAAATCATATAGGATTTACAGAGAAAGCTAAAAAACTTGAAATGGCACTTGATATTTGTGCAACCTTAGAGAAGAAGATTGCGCTTACTGGCCGAGATGATGGAGCGACTGGTGAAGAATACGCTAAATATATAATGGATACGCTTGTAGACCCTAACCTTGAAGAAAAGTGGAATCGTTTTCAAAAATAAAAAGTATGTTATTTTAAAATTTAAATTTTTTATTTTTTTATTAAAATCAACAGGATGGTGAAAAGAGTTAAAAAACCTAAAATTTAAAATATCTATTCCAATAAAAGGTCTACAAAGTGGAAAGATATTTGATATCATGGTAAAGGATGATGCAAATTTTATTGAAGCATTGGCTTTAGTTGATAAGAAAGAAATGGAATGTGTGAATAAACAAATATTTCCTCTCTATGAGGGATATATCCATAATTATCTTCAACTATTTGTAAATATAGAAGATGAAACTATTTATGATGATGTCGGCTTATCTCCATATGCTCCTGACGAAGAAGGTCTTTATCGAAAATTCAATCCTATAAGGGAAAATATCTATTTCTGTTTATTTCCAGATACAATTATTGAATTACAACAAGATGTTGGATGTTGATGAGAAAAAGTGAAAAATAGATTAGATATTGGAACATTTAAGAGGATCATTATTAAGAAATACGGAAAAGAAAATGAGATATTTGCCCATTATTTTAAATTAAAAAGGAATATTTGAAAAAATTGAATGAAATCTTTTAAAAAATGCTAGTAAAAGATGAACAATAGGATTGTGTCCTATATATTCCTAAATAATTTAAAGGAAAATAAATTTCTTATAGCAGTTTTTGATTAATTACGTTATAAATGCTTTTTTTAGAAAAAAAAGTTTTAAAATTAGGTATTAATCTCCATCGAATTTATCAATGTTAGGACCTAGTTTCTTTAATTCTTTAAGAACAAACTCAATTACATTTCTTATATCCTCCTCTTTAATTTCGCTCAATTTAGGGAGATTTTTAAAAGTATTGAGATCATTTAAATTCATTCGTTGCTTAGGGATGATATCTTGGACTGAAATAATCAAATCTGGTACAATATCAAGATGTTTATATATTGCACTTGCACAGGCTGTATTACATCCATCAATAATAATAATAAAGGAATGTTTGAGATGATTTTTAGAAATTTCAACTAATTGTTGTTTTTCTAATAGTACATTTTTAAAAAAAATAGTGGAGCAAGTCATTGAGCTAATAGATGCTATTTTACTTTTCTCTGCCAATCTTATTGCGACCTGTCGTGCTAATTCCCCATGATATTCTGAACCTGAGCATGGTATTAAGACAATGTTTTCCACTTGGATTTCTTTTTTACTCAAATTAAATCAAACCTTTTGTCTTCAATATTTCTGGTATCTTTTTCTTCAGAGCAAATGATGTCTTAACGATTTCCTTGCCATCAATAACTACACTATTACCATGCAAATTCAATTTTCTTGCTTCTTCAGAATCTAAATTTTTTGTATCGTATGATATATACTTATTATAAGGTGTAATTACCTGAAAAACGAGATTCATAAATTGTTCCCATTGGCAAGCGCATACATTTAAAGGCACATAAATTTCTAATTTAAGTTTATTTTCTTTTTGAATTTCACTATCTTGCTGAACCATTTTAATACACTCATTTTATATCTTTTGCTGGAGTTCTACAATTTTTTTAAATTTTTCATTTCTTTTAATTAAATTATCTAATATTGCCAATAACTTGAAAATTTGGGTATCTTTTACTCTAAACAATTTTTTATTTCCATCCCTTCTGCTTTCAAGGATATCCGCTTCAGTAAGAGTTTTTAAATGTCTAGATAATGTAGATTGAGTTTTATCAAATATTTTTTCAATGTCGCAAACACAAATCTCATTTCCATGCCTTAGAAACTCTAACAGTTTTAATCTAGTTTCATGGGAGAGAGCTCTTAATAAATCCAATCTTAAATTTTCAAGTTTCATATTTATTTCATGCGTTTATGCGTATTAACACATATGTTTATAAACGATTTTTCTATTTAAATTTTGTGTTAACAATAATTATTTAATTAAATTAAAATTGAGATACCAAGTTTGAGATTAATAGATGGTGTTAATAAATTGAACAATTCAGAAAAAGAAATTGGATTCATTATGTGTGTTTGTACTGGAAAATGCCCTGGATTTGCCCAAATGGATATTTGGGATTTTATCAATCGTGTAAGAATTGAACTCCATGTAGAATATGGATTTATTCATCCTCAATTGTGTGAAGAAGATGGCGATAGATTTTTAGACGATTATTTGCGCTCTAGTCGAAAATATATGGTAGCTGGATGTGCTCCAAACATGCAATATAAGTTGTTCAGGGACGCTTTTAAAAAGGCAGGATTAGATGTTAAGAAAGATTTGATTCCCTTGGATATTCGCGAAATGTCTACAAGTGGAGCTGTTGATTTAGTTAAAAAGACTCTGAAAAAATTAGAGGAAGATGCTAAAAATGAGTAAGAATTATGAGGCTGAAAAACAAACATTTATGGGAGTTCCAAGAAAAATAATTCCCTGGTGGCCAACAATTGATTATGATAAATGCAACTTTTGTATGGAATGTGATAAATTCTGTCCACATAATGTATATGCAAAGTTTGATGATGAAAAACACCAATTAAAAGTTAAAAATCCATATAATTGTGTTGTATTTTGTCGAGCATGTACGAAAACTTGCGCTCCTGATGCATTAGGATTCCCTCAAAAAAGCGAGATATCAAATTTAATAAAAAAATTGAGATATGAATCTTTAGGTGATTGAAAGCTGGATAAGAAGAAAACTTGTATTCTACCTTGTAACGGTTTAGATAAATCTTTAGGGGTGATTGCTAGAAGTGTAGCTCTTAAACTGATCGAAAAATGTCCTGAAATACAACTAATTTGTCCTGTTTTGCTAAATAATGGTGATGAAAAATATGAAAAATTCATAAAATCTACAAAGATTATAGTTATTGATGGTTGTATGACTAGGTGTGCGACAAAATTAGTTGAGAAGAGAGAAAAAAAGCCTTTTAAACGAATATTTATTCCTGATATGTTTAAAAAATATGGTATTAAACTTACTAAAAAACTTCTGTTAAACGAGGAAAACGAAAATCTTGCGGTGCAAATTATGGAAGAAATTATTAAAGAACTCGAGGAAGTTGAAGTGAAAGAGATATTAAAAAGTTCGAAATTTGAAACTTTAGAGTTTTTTGAAATTGCTGTTGACAAATACCATTTTAAAGTACCTAAAGAAGGATATTACTTTAATGAAAATGATTGTTGGATAAAACCAGAAGGAAAAACAGCTTTACTAGGTATTTCAGATTATCTACAGAATGTTGCAGCGGATATATTATTTGTAGAGTTTCCAGAAATCGGTAGTGAAATAGAACAGTTTGATGATGTGGGAAGTTTTGAATCTAGTAAAACAATATTACAATTAATATCTCCAGGAACAGGTAAAATTACTAGAGTAAATAAAGCATTAGAAAACAATCCAGAATTAATGAATCAAGATCCTTACCAAAGAGGGTGGTTTATCGAAATAGAATTGAAAGATTTTATTGAAGATGGAGAACTTTTAATGAAAGGATTAGGTTATTTTGAATATATGAAAGAGAAAATCATGAAAGAAAAAAATATTTTTGAACATATAGAAAGTGAGAAAAATGTCTGAAAAAAAAGTTTATATAATCCCTTGTAGTGGAATTGGTAAAGTATTTGGTAGTATTAGTAGAGAAATTGCCTATATATTAGTGAATGACTTAGCAAAAGATAAAACTGCTTTAGAATGTTTACCGTTGATAGTAAAAGGTAAAAAGGAAGTAATTGAAACGTTAAAGGAGAACAGAATAATTGCTATAGACGGATGCCCATTGAAATGTTCTTATAACGATTTAATAGAAGCTGTTGGGAAAGTTGATGCTCAATTTATGACCACTGATATCGTAAAAGAAAATAGGGATTTAAAGCCTGAGCCTTCAATAATCCCCATTGGAGATAAGACAAAGAAACTATCTAGAAAATTAGCACAAAAGATTGCTTTAAAGGTTGATGACCTATTAGAAGAAAATTAGCAGGTAGGATAACAAATGAAAAAAAAAGTCGGTATTATTGCGTGTAGTGGTGAAAATTTAATAGGTGGCACTTTAAGCCGCATGGCTGCAAGAATTGTTGTTGAAAAATTAAGACCAAATCAAACAATCATTTTATGCCAACCTTTATTTATGGCAGGAAATCTAGAAAAGCACGGTGGGCAAGAAGAACGAGATTTTGCAAAGAACCATCCAACAATTACTATAGAAGGATGCGAGGAGGAATGTGCAAAAATCGCAGTAAACAGGTATAGTGGGCCACCCTCAGCCACAATATACATCCAAGAGTATATAGATGCTCATCCCGAAGTAAAAACAAACTCTCGAGAAGAGTTAGGAGAAGAGGGGATAAATATTGCGGAAATTATTGCCGAGGATATAGCAAAGAAAGTTGATAAGCTTTATGGAACGAAATAAACATTTGTTCCTAATTTTCATAAAATTTTATAAAAAATTTAATTAAAGTGATTAAGCTGAAGGTTGGAGTAATATCTGATGAGAAATATGGAGAAAGGGCTTTCGAAAACATTAAAAAGTATTTTGAGGCTGAATAGATATTAGTTCCAGAAATACCTCCATCTGTAATGTTAGATGAGGATTTAAGCTTAGAAATACCCCAATGTGATCTCTATTTGTCATATGTGCGGCATCCAGACATTATATTAGAATTAGCTGCGCTCCAAAAACCTCTAATTTTAGGTATCACGCCAGGACTTGGTTTGTTTCAATAAGCAAATAGTATAAACCCAAAAGTCGTGAGTCCTCGTACTATGTGCTCATTGGAACAAAATACAGATATTATAGAAATAGATAACTTTGCAGAATATATTGGGAAACCGATTTATGAAATAGATTTGAATAAGGATATGAAAGTTTTAAATGCATTACTTTTGCGATCATCCCCTTGTGGTTCATCTAAAGCGGGTGCAGATTTTATGCAAGGTAAGGAATTAAACAAAAAAAATTTACAAGGTTTCGCCTTGAGTGTTTGTCATGAATGTAGAGCACCCCGCTTTGGGCATACTTGTGATAAAGAAGTGTCGGGAATCATTCACATTCTTGCTTTTATAGATTGTATCGATCTTGAGAAAGCTTCCACTTTTGATAATGAGTTGCAAGAATTTATTAGAAATGCGAATCAAGAATACAAAAATAAGACTGAAATGATAAAGCTGTGAACTAAAGTAGGAGAGTTGTTACAACATTTATAAAATTATTTACTGATCAATTATCCAAAAGAAAATTTCGAAAGAAATCTTAACAATTTCTTAGAACCTTACTTGATATTGTTGGATCATATAAGAAATTAAAAAAAATAAACTCTATCTAATCGAAATAGAATACTTTCTCTCAAATGAAAACTATTTCTGATCTATAAAAAAAAAAAGTTAAAATTTCTTAAATTACATATTTATTATTGAATCGTTGTCAAAAATTAAATCAATCACATCATCAGAGGCAACTAACTTAATTTTATCTGAAATGAAATTAGATAATCCTCGGATTTCTACGTGTTCTTCACATGCAGCGACTTTCTTATTTTGATTGAGAGCTTGTGAAACTACTTTATTAGATTTATTAGCAAAATAAACTGCATTTTGAAGCAAAAGAATTGTTACTTCATCTTCTTCAGTATGTTCCATAGCAAGTTCTACACCTGTTATATCTTCGCTTGTTATAAAATATAATACTTTTTTGCTCACTTTTATCAATCCTCCTAAAACGGTATAGCAACGGTTGCAGCTTCTATCATTTTTAAGATTTCACCGTGTTCTTTTACTTCAACTTGATCGATTAAATCATTCTTAGTAAGTCCCCGATCATTAAGAGCCTTCCTATCTACGTAAATATCAAGATCTATATTTTTTATGAAATCTATATGCATAGAATACATGGTTTTATCTACTTCCTTAAGAAAGGCATAGACACCATCATTTATAGCAACGGTAATCGGTTCAAAATCACCACTAAGGGCAACTGTCATTCTTAAACCTTCAACAGGATAAAGCGTTCCGTGGGGAGGTTGCCGTAAAAGAATAACCACATTTTTTTCTTCTGACATTTTTTATCACCTTAACAAATTACTACTAGTCTATCAGTTTCTTCTATAATTTTCGCAAGATCAGGTGTTCCTGCCCGTTTCACATCACCACATTCCTTTTTTAGACAGTATTTCATGGTTCCCCTAACTAAAAGACAGAGGTTGCATAATCTTACCGTCGCGCCCTTATTTAGAATTTCTTTAAAACCTTCTTCGATGTTAAATATCCCTTCGATTTTTTTCTGATCTTCTAAAAGTGCATTTACCGCATCCATGTAGCAAAAAATTCGTACTTCATGTCCTTTATCTAGAGCGGCATTAGCTAACCTTACTACAGTTTCAGAGGCTTGTGTTTGGTAAGGACCACTAAAAAAAAGAATTCCTAATCGAGACATCTTTTTTCATCAACTCCATCTTATATTAATCTTTTCTCCACATAAAAAGGAGATAAGCTAATAACCAACATCCTAGGATAATGAATGCTCCAGATAGTAGGCTTCCGAGAGAGAGAAGTGGGAAACCGCTTAAAATGTTCCCTATATTGCATCCCATTGCAGTAACTGCTCCAAATCCCATCGCCGATCCTCCAATAAATTGAATCAAGATAGTTTTTGCATCTTTAGGGGTTCTCAACTTGAATTCCTTTGCAATAATCGCACTGATAAAAGCACCAATCACGATCCCGATTACTAACCATGTTTCCCAGCCTAAAGCTGTATCAACTCCCGTGTTCCAATACTTATTCCAGCCCACCCAACCGCCTGTTATACCTAAAGGATAATTTCGACCAGCTGCAGCTGAAGAAATATACGCAAAACACGCTAAAATCCCAATTGCAATAGCGGTTACAGCCCAATGCCATCCTTTTTTGAAAGCTTTCTGTCCAAAATCGGAAAGATCAAACATGGGCTTATTTTCTCTTTTTTTTGCTCTTAATTCGCGCCATATCCAAAAATAAGCAACAAGAGCAATTCCGGCTATACCAATAATTAACATGAATATTGGTGTGAGATCTCCGAAAACTGTAAGCGCACTTCCATCTAGATTTGTAATTTTTGTATTATCCTGTAAGAATTTAGCTATTGAATTTAGTGCACCAAACTTTGTAAAATACGCACCTCCCGCATATCCTAATAAAGCAACTAATGAACCCATCATACCTTCTCCTACACGGTAAGTGGTACCACTAGCACACCCAGCGGCTAATACCATTCCAAATCCGAAAATTAAACCTCCGACAATGTTAGCGCCCCACGCAAATTGTTTAGGATTTAAAGTAATTATTCCTCCGAATGACATAATTGCAAATCCTAGCATTGAGACAAGTATTGCTAATGCTACTGATTTTGCTAGTTTATACTCTTTTAGTAAAATGATATCTCTAAAAGCAGAATTCATGCAAAATCGTCCACGTTGTAATATAAATCCAAAGATAATTCCTAAAATTAATCCAGGAATTAACACAACAAATATATCTATTGCCATTTTTCTTTTTCACCTATTTTATTTTAACTAATATTTTCCATTCAGAAGCACCAACTTTTTCGGTTGAAAGTACTTCATTTCCCATCGATTTCATCGTTTCAGGAATTCTTTCTGCTGAAAGAGGATAATCTATCAAAATTTCAAGAACTTCTCCTGAATTCATTTTTTTAGCCTTCCTCTTACTCTTTACATCTGGATAGGGACAAACTTCCCCTCTACAATCTAATGTATCTGTTTTATCAACCATTTTTTTTTTTCACTTTTTTATCAATTATTTGTTACAATTTGTAAATTGATAAATTATTCAATATTAAGAAATTTATAAAGATTTCCTAATATTGAATAAAGCAGTAAAAATAGCACATTTAACTAATATTATCTCTTTTTTAAACCTTTTCATTTCTTAATAATTTTATATTAAAATACTTACAAATTGTAATATGATTGTGAAAACAATTATAATTATAATTATAAGAGATTAGTTAATATATCTTGTTACAATTTGTAACTTAATTAAACTGAAGTTCTTTAAGAAAAATGGATGAAAAAAACCAATTTAAAAAAATTTTAAAGTTAGATAAAATTAACCTTGAGATTTTCAAGTCTCTTACTAGAGATGGTAAGATTAATTATTCTAAAATTGGCAGGGAACATGGTGTGTCTCATGTTTCAATAAAAAACAGATATGAAAACCTAATAAAAAGAAATATTATTAAACCAAGTATTTTAGTTAACTTTTCAAAGTTAGATTTTAAATTAGCAATTTTATTATTAGAATTAGATTCTGAGGCCTATGAAAATGTAAAAGCTAAATATTCCAATTGTCCGAGGATTTTATTCTCTTTTAACTTAATAGGTGAATATAATCATCTTTTAGTGTTTTTTGCTGAAAATCTAGAAACTGTCGAAACAATCTTCAATTCTTGTATGCTTTACAATTTAAAGGGTGTGAGGAAATCTAATATCCTTATTTTTGGAAGCTTAAGCGAAGATCTCTTTTTACCGTTAAATTTTAATCAACTTGACCAACAAAACGAAAATACTCCATGTGGAACTTGCTGTAAGTTCTGTAAATCTTTTATTAAAGAACAATGTATCGGATGTCCCGCATCAAAGTATTACAAGGGACCGTTAAAAATAACATAATTCAGATAAATTTTATTTATTAAACAGAATTTTATGTTTGAAGCAATTCACGGTTCAGCTCCGCGCATGGTAGACGAGGGAAGAGCCCAATATGCAGATCCTTCAAGTATTATCAAAGCAGCAGTATTACTTCTAAACCATATTGGATTTACAGAAAAAGCAAAGAAACTCGAGATGGCACTATATATTTGTGCAACCTTAGAGAAGAAGATTAAGCTTACTGGTCGAGATGATGGAGCTACTGGTGAAGAATACGCGAAATATATAATGGATACTCTTGTAGATCCTAACCTAGAAAAACGCTTCAAAGAATTTAGTAATTAATTTGAACAGATACTTTAAATAACAAAATTTTCTTATTTCTTTTTTATTAAAATAGCTTAAACTACTAAAAATAAATCAATTTCTCTTGTTTTCTATATAACTCATCCAAGGCTCTTGCCAAAATTCTTAATAATCAATTTTAAAAATAGTATAATAGTGTAATATTATTATTTTAACAACTATTTACGGGTTAATAGGCCCTTAATCATTATTAACAATATATCTACCAATTCCTCATCCGTTCCATAAAAATTTTCAAAAATTACATGTGTATATATAAGACTATTTATAACTCTTCCAGCAATAGAAAATAATTTCTCTGGTTCCTTAATATTTGGATAAAATTTTAAGATCACATCAGTAAATTGCTTCTTAAAACGAGTTTCTTGGGATTTCATAAGACTCTCTAAATCGCCTATAACTTTTTTGTTTGTAAATAATTCTATTTCAAAACCCTTTATTATGGGTGCAAATTGGCGATATTGCTCTATTAATTTTAGTAAATAATCGCTTAGTATTTTTGGATCGCTTAATTCTCCAATCTTAGAAAAATCAAAAGTTTCTATAAACTTATTACCATATGAATTAATTATTTCATATAATATTGACAATTTGCCATTTGGGAAGTGATGGTATAGTGTTCCAACACTCATTTCTGCTTTTCTAGCTATTTCTCTTGCGCTAATTGCATTATAGCCTTTATTTACGATTAATTCTTCAGCAACTTGTTTAATTTTAGCCTTACCTTCAATAGGACTCATTTTTTTAAGAGCGTGAATAATTATCCATATTTATTATAGTACTAAGTTATAAGTTTTATTTAAATTTGTCGAACACTGATCGACAAGTTTTTAAGTTTTATTTAATGATTCCTATTAATCGAGCAATGATCGATTTAATCAATGTTTTTTCTTAAAAAATAGGTACAATAGGAAATTAAACATACAAGGATTGGGGTAAATAAGAATTTGGGTGTTATACTAAGGATCGCATTACGAAATATGAAAAGACGTAAAGTGCGCTATATTTTAACGACAATTACACTTGTCATTAGCGTCGCCTTGTTTGGGGGTGTAATGATCGTCTCGGATTCATTCGAGATAATGATGTTAGGCACAATAGATCAACAAATGGGCACAGCAGACATTCTCATTAAACCTGTAAATAGTACTGATGGTTGGTTTGATCCCATTGAAATTGAAAATGAAATTGGAGATATACAACATGTTGATTCGCTAGCTTTCAGAATCTCTGGTTTTAATCTTTATATTAGCGCAACAGATGCGGGAAATCAAGTAGATAACAGTACTAGAACCGAGATATATGGCATTGATCATCAAGATCCAGATGAAGCTAAATTAGGTGCGAATCCATATATCGTAGATTCAGTCAGTAATGGAGAATCAGTTGAGAAACTTCTTGAATATATTGATCCAATTAACAACGAAAAAGTTTTAGTTATTTCGGAAACATTAAAGATTCAATTAAGTAAAGATCTTGACGCAGGTGATAGTGTATGGATTTATCCTGTAAACGGAACAGGGCTAGGGTATAACCCTTTAGATACAGGAACATGGCTTGAATATACTGTAGTTGCTATCATACGAGACATTGGTGAAGCACGCGATTTTGATACAGAATCATTAGGTTTTTCAACAAATATCGGAGGACCAGGGATATTTGCAAATATTAATAATACACATGAACTTGTAGATGGTACAAAAGATCATTCCGGTGAATTTAATTTAGGGGTTGTGGGTGTTGACGATATATATAGCGTTTCATCAGTTACTGAAGAAATTTCAACAGATTTAGATGCACTTAATGATGATAGAGATTGGAGAGTCAATGATTTAAAATCCGACGATTTAGAGATGATAGAAACTACAATGACTACGATGAGTACTATGTTCTTGATGTTTGGGATTATTGCATTAGTACTTTCAGTTATCTTGATGATGAATATCTTTAACATAATTAAAAAAGAACAAGAGTACGAAACAGGAATGTTTCAAGCAATAGGAGCATCTAAAGCTGAAACATTTAAGATGTTCTTAACTCAAGGTACAGTAATGGGGGTAATTGGAACATCAATTGGAACACTACTTTCGTTACTAATATCGCAAGTAATCTTTACAGTAACCATTGAGGGAATTAAGGGGATATCATCGCAATTCGGTGGGTTTTCAATGTCGGAGTTTCAAATTGTTTTATATCCATCAACTTTGATACTTACATTTATAATAGGACTAACTTCTTGCCTTATCGCTTCAATTTACCCTAGTTGGAAAGCAACTAGAAAACCAATTATAGAATGTTTAAATCCAATCGAAAAAAAGGCTAAAAGGGAGAAAAAGCATTATTGGAGACGACTACTTTTCTTTCTTTTTGGAATTTTACTTATTGTCTATGGTTATTGGCTCACAGTTTCATCTTCTGGAACAGTCGAGTTCGATTTTACTGGAGCTGGACTACCTGAAGGAGGTGATGCTATGGTAACATCGATGTTTTCCCCTATATTAATCTTATTCGGGATTATTTGGTTAATAGCTCTTAGCATAAAACCATTTAATAAAGTCTTTGTATTCTTGTTTTCTTTCTATCTTCGGAAGACAAAATTATTAACCGAAAAGAATATATTACGACACCGGAAGAGAACGACTCTTACTTTCGTAATGATCGCTTTGACAACTAGCTTTCTTATAGGAATGAGCGTTATGATGGATTCTATAAGCGCAGGGGTGTTTACTACTGTCGATGGCTTTATGGGTGCGGATATTCGAGTATATACATTTAATACTCCCAAAGATTTTGAAGACGGGTTAATAATCCAGACAGGAATAGAAGATGTTATGGGTGTAAGTCATCAAAATGCACAAGTTCAAATAGAAAGTGACTGGATTGGCCATAGCTTACGTGAAAGTGAATATAATACCTCTATTACCATAAATGTATTAGACACAGCCAAGGTTAAAAAACATCTGACTACGATTATTAATTCCCCTAATGCAATGACTCTTGGTGCAATGATGGATGAAATTAAAGATGGTAATAATATTATTATCGATGAAAATTTTGCTGATGATTATAGCATTGAAGTAGGCGAAGAAATATCTGTAAAATTTTCCCTAGGCCTTAGCTATGCAAATTTAACTGCAATTCTTAATGCTAATGATTATAATGCACAAGAAGATACCATTGTAGTAAATATGAGTGTTATAGCAATAATTAGTAGTCTTCAAGGATTTTCATCTCTTGATATCCTTGGATTTCAAAGCGAAGGTAAAACTTATAACATGTTTATTTCTTGGGAGAGTTATGAGGAAATTGCTAATAAAAACCTACCTGGTGAAGGAACTGATATGGTATTCAGACAATTAACGCAAACTGGGAATCCTATGTTAGATTTGGTTCAAAATAATTGGTTTAATTTCTCGACAGTTGAGGAAATACTTAAGAACATTAATGGAATTGATTATTATACTACAAGAATGGATTATTTTACACTTACATCATTTAACGCCTCAATACTTGATTATACAACCTCAGTCACAGGAATTCATACAAATTCAAGTGGAAAACTAAAATCTGATTCTTATTTTGGAAATAACACTCTTGTTAACAAAAGTTCTGGATTTTCTGGAGAAACAATGGAAGAGCTTCTAAACACTACGCAATATGTATGTGTAGTTGATGAAACATTCATGAAGCTCAATCCTACAATACAAATCGGTGATAATATAACTATTTTTCCACAAGAATTTATATTAGATAACATTTACGCAGGAAATTTTCCATATATTACGGCAATTGATTTGAATAATTATTCCGCAGTATCAGGCAGTCCAGCGGAGTTATTACTCTCTGATGATATATACTTATCAATTGTGAGTAACCAGGAGTGGCTTGCGTTTAATCTTACAACAAGTTTACTTACGCCAAATATTTATAAGGCTGTCAATGTTACAATTGAAACATCAGTAAATTCAACTGTTGATGAGCTTGATTTGGAAGCATTTAATATTTACACTAATACATTTGAAAAATTAGGCTCCATAAATAACATTGTTGAGGCAAGTAATTCTTTTACTTTCGATTTAAACCACTATTATGTTGATCTAATGAATAATATCAAATTAAGAATAGTAGGTTTTAATTCCACATTTAATAATAACTATAATTTAACAATTGATAGTCTAAAATTTGGAGTAGCTAGATCCGCTTATTCACTAAATACCTCAACATGGCCAAAATTTGAAATCATTGGAATTATAGAAGCACCCACATTATATAATACCGAAAAATATAATTGGTTTGCTGGTTTTGAAACGGGTTATGATATTAGTGGAAATTCAATCTACTTAAATTACGAAAAAACCAGAAATGTTGTATATCCTGATTCTAGAGGATCCAATTATTCTAATGATGTGATAACTTCGGTGTTGGTTCACTGTGATCACCCTGAAAATATATCAACTTATAAAAACTTGTTATTGCAAGATCTTTACATCACAGCAGGGGGAGATTGGTCAATTTTAGATCTCAAAAGCTTTTCTCTTGCAATTAGGACTAATGTTTATGACTGGTTTGCCTGGGTGGAAGAAGGAGTAAACGATGAAGATGTTTCAGAAGAGATAATTAATTTCATCCAAGATCGAGGTTATCTTGTTCTATTTACATTTACCAAATCTTTTGTTATTTCCAGTTTTAGTACTATAATTAATTTAATGAGCTTCATAATGTATGGATTGCTTATCTTTTCTATAATAATAGCCATGATTGGCCTTACTTTACACAGTTTACTTACAACAATGGCACGCAGAAGAGAGATTGGAATGCTGAGGTCGATAGGTCTAAGTAAAAAAGGCGTAATACGATCAATTTCTGGCGAAACATTAATTTTAGCTCTTCTCGGTGTAATTACAGGCATATTTGGGGGGTTAATTCAGGGCTCTCTAATGGTCAACGCGATGCCCACAGGAGGTTTTCTAACGGTTACTTGGACGATACCTTGGTTAATGATTTTTAGTGTTGTAGCAATAGTTTTAACTACTGTAATTCTTGGCTCACGATATCCGGCAAAATGGGCCGCAAACCTGAATATAATAGACGCAGTGAGAACACGGTGATTGATTTAAATAAATTTGAAGAGGTTCTAAAGGTGTTAATTAATGAAAAGAGTGAAGAAAAGTGAGGATGAATAAAGAAAAAAAAGCAACGGCAAAAGCCATTAGAATTGATCCCAGTATAGTTTTGATTGTAAAAGATCTTACTAAAACTTATACTATGGGTAATTCCACAATCACAGCTCTAAACAAAGTTAATCTTACAATTAGAAAAGGTGAATTTATTGCCATTGTAGGTCCATCTGGTTCGGGGAAAACAACTTTGATAAATTGCTTAGGTGCACTCGATAACCCAGATTCAGGCAAGATGATATATAATGTTAATGCTGAAGGAATGGGACTTGATATAATGCTAATGACCAACAAGCAACTCAAAAAAATGCGATTGAAAAAGATTGGACTAATTTTTCAATTCTATAATCTTTTTCCAATTCTTACAGCATATGAGAATGTGGAACTTCCCATGGTGTTAGATAAAAAAGATTCGAATTATCGAAAAGAAAAAGTTAGAAATCTTTTAAAGCGGGTTGGATTAGAGGAAAGGATGGAACATCTTCCAACCCAGATGTCTGGCGGAGAGCAACAGAGAGTCACTATAGCGAGGGCTTTAGTTAACGATCCCCTTATCATTCTCGCCGATGAACCTACTGGTGAGCTCGACACTGAAACAACAACCAATATTATAAAAATATTCCTTGATTTAAAGAATACTGGGGAATCAATTATAATGGTCACCCATAATAGAAGAATTGCAGAAGTAGCAGATAAGATTATTACGCTTACTGATGGAGAATTCGTTAGTGAAAAAAAGGGAGGAATACCACTTGAAGAAATTTATAAATCTTAACTTAGAGGTATAAAAAATGGGGAAAACTAAAAAGAAGAGAGAAATTCAGTTTTTAAATTCGGTACTTCAAGAAATCAAGGACTACGAATCAATAAACCCTGATACAATGATCCAAACTTTTGATTTAACTAAAGTTTATAATATTACTGAAGGGATTGAAATTAGAGCCTTAAATGGTGTTAGTATAGAAGTTAAGAAAGGTGAATTTGTTTCAGTTATGGGGCCGTCAGGTTCTGGTAAAACCACCCTTTTAAATATGATTGGGGCTCTCGATAATCCTACAAGTGGGGTTGTATACATCAATAGAACAAATGTTGCTCATATGAATGATAAACAACGCACCAATTTAAGACTTAAAGAAATTGGTTTCATTTTTCAGTTTTATAATCTAGTACCAGTGCTTTCAGCTTATGAAAATGTGGAGTTACCTATGCTTTTTGCAGGTAAAACCAAACATGAAATTGAAAGAAATGTTAATAAATTTCTCGGTCTCGTAGGTTTAAGTGAGAAGAAAGATCATCTTCCCTCAGAACTTTCAGGTGGGGAGCAGCAAAGAGTCGCAATCGCACGAGCTTTATGTAACGAACCTTCCATTTTAATCGCTGATGAGCCAACGGGTGAACTGGATACTAAAAAAGGTATGGAAATAATTAAATTACTACGAGAACTTAATTTAGACCTTAAACAAACTATCTTAATGGTCACTCATGATCCTATGGTTGGAGCTCTTGCTGAAAAAATGTTTAAAATGCGAGATGGGAAAATTATCGACACTATAATCACAAATAATTAAATTATTTTAATAAAAATGGTTTAGGATAGGAAAATAATGATGAAAATTTTAATTCGTTTTCTTTTTTTTACCCTAAATTTTTTTAATATCTCATTATAAACTTAAACTTATGAAGTCAAGTAAAGGAGGAAAAAATTGAAATTCACTATATTTGGAGCAACTGGTGGAAATTTATCTATTTATTTTTTAGTGAAGAACCTCTTTTCAATAGCATCAACAACTTCTTGGGTCCGTGTGACTATTGGAACATGTCCGATTGCTAAAAATTCAAAAACTGTAACAGAGTCAGGTTTCCTGTTTAGATAGGAAAGTCTCGACATCCTTGATAAATTTCAAGGTCCCTCGCTCAATTTGTTTTGTTAATGTGTCTAACTCACGAAAATCGGGGTTGTCAATTAAAATGTGATCTAAAATCGAATCAACGCCTTTGGTCGTTGATGTAAGGTGGTATTTGTTCCAATTGCTTTCGGTAAACAAGTTCCAGTATTTTGTTTGCACTTTTTTATTACTTCCTGCTAGCCAAACTTCAAATCGAAATGTGTCATGAATAAAAAGGATCACAATTTTCAATTTTCGAGGTTTTAATGATTTTGGGAAGAAGTGAAAATATGTTAAATCCATGTAACCAGAATAGATACTGCTTGATACGAGAAAATCAGGATATTTCTTGTTAAAATGCGATCTCAAGGCTTTAAAATATTGCATCAGTCCATTATACGCCTCTTTAATGTCTCCCTTCTTTAGCTGTTTTTTATATTCATTCATAGCGTCATGAAATGCCATGTTTCATTCCTCCCTCAAAAAGCTTAGTTGTTATAGCCGTTATTGAGTGTTATAAAGAACAAGAGTGTAAATTATCTTTTATAATTTTCTTTTAAATAATAGGATAATGAGAAGTATTCTCTTGTTATTGCATAAAAGAATAAAGAAGATATATAAACAGATCTCACATATAGAAATTTGTTATTATTAAAATTACTGTAATTTCGATTAAAATGGATTTAAAAATTGATATAAAATACTTTTCATAATTAAAAAAAATAGGTGTATTATTATAAACGCAAAAGAATCTTTTGAATTAAGTGATCCTCCTTTCACCGAGCCATATATAGATATTGATGAATGGCGGGAGGACCCTAGACGCCATCGATACGTTCATGGTGGTTTTAAAGGCACTGATGCCAGATTTTCGTTCTATTTCCCACCGAAGGAGCAATATGATGGACGGTTCTTCCAGTATATTATGCCGATGTCTGGGAATGAAAATCAAGTAACGAATCCAAGTTACCCGGATCCATCCTACTCATTAAGCTTTGCCTTCGAGAGTGGTGGATATCTTTTGGAATCGAACTTAGGGAGGTTGGATATGTTCCCAGGAGAAGATCCCACCATCGCCGGATATCGGACCAGTGTGGCAGTGGCGAAATATTCGCGCGTTTTGGCCTCTGAAATGTATGGTCCCCACCGCTCTTATGGGTATGCTTTTGGTGGAAGCGGTGGAGGATATAAGATAATAAGCTGTATAGAAAACACAGTCGGTGTCTGGGACGGTGTGGTGCCATTTATTCACGGAACACCAATGGCCATGATCAATGTATTCTCGGTACAAGCTCACGCAATGCGCGTGTTGAAAGATAAAATACCCGCCATCATCGATGCAGTAGAACCTGGTGGTAGTGGAGATATGTATAATGATCTAAACGAAGAAGAACAAGAGGCGCTTACCGAAGTGACTAGGATGGGATTTCCACCACGAGCGTGGTTCAATTACAGGAGAATAGCGTTCGGCTACACCGGAGTCTTAACTACACTCCTTGACCCAATGATTAAATGGGATCCCACATACTTTGAAGATTTTTGGAAGGAACCGGGCTACCTCGGTGCGGATCCACCCCAATCGCTCTTAGACGCTCGGATAAAACACGATACAACCATAAAAAAGCTTATTATGCCCGAAGATATCAGGCAAATGGGAGGATCATTGTCTATATCTGCGGGGCAAGATGGTAACATAGTCCCAGCAGGGTTTGTATTAGAGAGCGTGCCTGAAGGTAACATACAGGGGGCTTCAATATTCTTGAAAAACGGCGAAGCAGAGGGTTGCGTAGTTTACGCTGTTGCAGCGTTCGATGACATGGTAATGCTAGCCTATGGCGAGGAAAACTACCAATATCTGACAGCTATCAAGGTGGGTGACAAAGTGCAGATCGACAACTCTAATTATCTCGCAACTCAAACCTATCATCGCCATCAGGTTCCGTCACCTGAATACTATGTCTGGGACCAGTTCCGGGGCAGTGATGGTAAACCATTGTATCCACAACGACCCGAGATACTGGGTCCGCGTCATGCGTATCAGGGCGCTGGTTCGGTCCAGACTGGCAAGTTTGAGGGCAAGATGATAGTTGTAGAAATGTTAACGGATGAGGTTGCCTATCCTTGGCAAGCTGACTGGTATCGCTCGAAGGTGAAAGCCGCATTGGGAGAAAAATTCGATGATAATTATCGACTCTGGTTTATTGACAATGCGATGCATACTCCACCTGTGATCTCACCTATAGACTCCCATCCAGCAATAACCACTCGAGTTATCAACTATGGTGGCATATTGCAACAAGCACTGCGCGATGTGAGCGCATGGGTTGAAAAAGGCGTAGCACCCCCTGCGAGCACTACATATAAAGTGGTAGATGGCCAAGTGGAAGTACCACCAACTGCTGCAGAGCGCAAGGGAGTACAACCGGTGGTCAATCTTACAGTAAACGGAGGTATGCGTGCAGACGTCAATGTCGGGAAGAAAGTTAAGTTTTCCGCGGTTATCGAAGCACCTCCAGATACCGGTTTTATTGTTGGTGTGGAATGGGATTTCGAAGGTAATGGCGATTATCCAATTACCGAGCAACTCAAAGGCACCAAGAGCAATCGTGTAAAGGTGAAGACCACTTATACCTTTTCCAAAAATGGCACATACTTTCCAGCAGTTCTTGTAACCTCGCAAAGGCAAGGTGACTCTCAAACTCCCAATGCACGAATCCGGAACATCGGTCGCGTGAGGGTCGTAGTAAGTGGTGGAGGAAAACAAGAACCTGAAGCTAAACAATTAATTTTTGAATTAAAAGAGATACCAGACAATTTTCAAGAAAAAGTAAACAAATATTTTGATACAATTGGACAACATACTACAGTAGCTCAGGGAAGAGAAATTTCAACCAATGAGATTGGCCCAAGATCTAAACGTTCTACAAAATTCGAAGTTGTTCCTTCTCCTGGTGAAGTTTCTTATACAATAAGATTTGAGGATATAGATTCAGGTATTGGCGTCTTTATTGAAATAGAAATTGAAATCACAGGATCCTATAAAATGATGGCAAAAACCATAAAAAAAGTGTATTCAAAAAGGATTTTAGAAAATGCTATCGAAACTCTCAATAAAATTTTAAATGAATGATCTCTTGGATTTGGCATTTCCAGATCATTTCCTTTTTTTTCTAATAATTATCGTTTTTAAGGTTATTATTGACCTAAAATTTAAGTATGTTAAAAAACTAAGCTTCAAACCTAACTCCTAACTAAATAAAAGAATAACAATGAAAAAAAGTTTGTTAACTTCTTGGCCCAACCAGTTCCTTGATTTTTTTAACCCCTTCCACGGCATCAGATGCATAAGCGTCTGCGCCAATCTGTTCGGTAAAACGTTTAGAAACCGGTCCACCGCCAATTATCACTTTGGTTTTTTCGCGCAATCCTTCTTCATCCAGTTTTTTGATGACATCTTCCATCCCCAACATGGTGGTGGTCAGTAATGCTGACATGCCTAAGACATCAGGTTGATGTTCTTTAACTGCCTGCACAAAACTTTCGGTTTCGTTATCCGTCCCAATGTCGATGACTTCGAATCCGGCACTTTTCAGCAGAAAACCGACTAGGTTTTTACCAATATCATGCACGTCACCGGCAACTGTGCCTAAAAGTACCTTACCCGCCAGTCCTATTGAGATGTGCGCCAGATGCGGTTCCAGCACTTCCATACCTTTGGTAAAGGCCTCACCAGCCATCATCAAATCGGTGAGGAAGAACTCCCTTTTCTCGAACAGTTTTCCACATTCGTCAAGCCCGGCGGTCATGGCGTTGAACACTTCGTGAGGATCATTACCAGAATCTAGACTGGATTGAACCAGTTCTTCAATATCGTATGAATTCCCCTCGCGAATGGCTTCGGTAATTAAAGTATACATTTTAGTACCTCCCATATTCTTGGACCATCTTGAATAGGTAGTTAATTTTCTCCAAATCCGTGCCTGGCGGTACAGCGCTAATCGCAAGCATAAGAGAAGTTCGCATTTCTGTAGCCAACGTGCATACTCTCTTGACTAGGTCTTCGATTTCCTGTTTGGTGGCATCTCTCAGGAACTTGCCATGAACAATATACGCGAAATTCTTCTTGTACTCTTTGGCAAGCTCAAATGCAGGGCGGTCATACTCTGGCAAAGTAATACCTTCTGGTGTGGTCGGGAAAATATAGTTTGAAAATAAAATCTGATGATTAATACCAGCCGGTTCGGTCTCGAGGATTTTCCGCATTTCCATAGGAGAAATGCAAGGAGCCACAATTGCTAGTTTCTTCTTGTGATGCAGCCAAACTTTTTCTATATAGGGCAACACATATTTGACATAATCTTGGCGGCTCAAAATCGGACTGGCAGCATATTGATCCGTCAATGACGCACCGAGGAGTGACAAACCGTATTTGGCTGCTAAGTCAAACATCCGGATCGCTGCCTGGGTGGTCAATTCCATAATTGCAGGGTAAATCTCTGGATCGCCGCGTTTTCTAATTTTCTCTTTCCGAATCGGATCGTCCGTTTCAACATAGTCCTTGTGAATACGCATATCTAGGGGGAGTTTGTCGTCTCCCCTCAGCAACATTGCCAGATCCCAAGGGCCATCTAGAGTTAGCGGTAGAAATAATTCGGATCGGCGTTTTTGAATCTCCAAAATCGTATCAAAATACATTTTGAGATGGCCCGTAGCTTCCTCTGGAATTTTAATCTTTTGTATGTCTTCTTTACTCTTAATCGGATATCCAACGGGGTAAGGCACCCGTTCTTCGGAGATTTTGAATTCCGTACCCATTTCACAAGCACCGACTATCATCACACCTTGCCATATCGGCACGGTAATCATGTCGCAATCAAACCGTTCGCAAACCAGTTCAGCCAATGCAACATTTGCTTCAGTGCTTTCTACTGTTAATTTCCAGTTATATTTAGGGTCCAACATGGATGGTTCGATATTTGTGGCCGCCAGCATTGTCGGTACTCGGTCTGGGAGACCGAATTGGGCTAGCATGAAGCGCTCCATCCCGTTAAGCTTACCGATATGCAGTTTGCCCTTAATGAGGGCTTTCAGCACGGTTACTATTAGATTTGGCATAAAACTACTCCTTTCAATGGAATTATATAATCACCCATTATATTTATATCTATATTTCCTAGTAATATCTTATTTTGTTAAACAACTATCTTCATTTTTTTCAAATTTTCAAATCAAATTCTGAATTATTAACAAAATTAGATGATATTCATAACGAAATGCAAGCAGATAAAGATGAATTAAAAAAGAATAACGGTTATAGAATAATAAACGCACGAATTAAACAATTTTTAACAGCAAAACCTATAATTGAGAAGCTACATATAGCATTCAAGGATGCGATGGAAAAATTTAAAGCATAAAATTCTATAACAAGATGGAGGACTAAAGTATAATGCACATTGTGATAATAGCACCAGGAAGTCAGGGGGATGTTCAACCATTCCTTGCTCTTGGAAAAGGCTTGATAAAAGCTGGTAATACCGTGAGATTGGTAACCAATCAAAATCATAAAGAACAAGTCCAATCCCATGGACTTGAATTCTGGCCTATCGAGGTCAACACGGAAGATATTATCAGAAGTGAAAAAATGAGAGAAGCTTTAGAAAGCGGAAAGCTTCTCACATCTATGGCTCGAATGGGAAAAGAGTTAAAACAACACGCTGAATTATTTGCGCAGAGAGGACTGGCCGCTTGTCAAGGAATGGATATGCTAATAGCAGGGATAAGCGGTTTATTTATGGGGCATTCTCTATCAGAGAAGCTAGATATTCCATTCGTACAAGCCCATAATATACCGTTCACACCCACTAAAGCCTTTCCTGGAACACTTCTCCCTAGATACCCCTCTTGGCTCGGAAGTTACCGTGTATCGCACCGTATTACTCGGCAGATTGTGTGGCAAGCTTATCGCCCAACGGATAAAGTGGTTAGAGAGCAAGTGCTTGTTCTACCTAAATCGCCATTTTTTGGACCTTTCAAGTCTGAATCCCTAAGGAATGGTCCAATAATCTATGGGATAAGCCCGTCGATTATTTCTCGACCTAAGGATTGGACCGATAACATCCACATCGCGGGATTTTGGTTATTAGATCCCGCTGATGATTGGGTTCCTCCTTCAAACATAACGGAGTTTCTTCAAGCGGGATCGGCTCCTTTATATATCGGATTTGGGAGCATGAGCAGTAAAAAGCCGGAAGAGACAGCAAATCAAGTACTTCAGGCATTGAAAAAAACAGATCAACGAGCTATTGTTTTTTCCGGTTGGGGTGGATTAAGTAAGAAAAATCTACCCGATTCTGTTTTAATGATTGACTCAGTACCACATTCATGGCTTTTTCCGCGTGTTAAAGCCGTTATACATCATGGAGGTGCTGGTACAACTGCTGCTGGTCTTAGTGCAGGTGTGCCTTCTATTATAGTTCCCTTCCATGGTGATCAACCATTTTGGGGGAGGCTTATAGCAAAGCTAGGAGTCGGACCGAACCCCATTCCTCGTAAAAAGTTATCGGCTGACAAACTTGCTAAAGCTATTCAAGAGGTAGTAACAAATCAAGTAATGCGTGAAAGTGCTGCTAACCTTGGGTCGAAAATTCGAGCAGAAGATGGTATTACAAGGGCAATTGAGATAATTCATGAAATTAAAGAATAATTTTTTTTTTATAATAATTTATCACATTTCATATATCTAATGCTAATTAAAATAATAAATAGAAATAAAAAAGATATAAGAATTGGTTTAAATGTCCGAAAAGAAGGATGAGTTTTTACAAGAAAAAGATATTACAGTGAACAAAGTTCCGTTTAGTCAAAAGGCTTATTTTGGATTATCGATCGCGGGAATGACATTTATATCTAGCATGATAGATGGAGCCATGTTAAAATTCTATACCGATTTTATATTATTTCCCGCTATTTGGTTTGGAATCATGCAATTATTATTTGCTATTGTAAATGCAATAAATGATCCCGTAATTGGATATTATTCAGATCGAGCAAGTTATATTGAAGGGAAAGGAAAACGAAGGAGATGGATGATTAGATCCCTTCCTCTGGTGGCTGTTGGATATTTTTTAATGGTTTTCATGAGTCCTGATTTTCCTGATGAGCTTATTTTTATTTTTTTGTTTATTGCGTTTGTAATTTTTGACACTGGAAATGCCATGAATGGAATTAATAGGGGAGCCCTCATGCTTACGGTCACGGATGATGATAACGAGAGAGCCTCTTTAGTATCGATAAATCTGGTATTCCAGACAATATTGGGTATTATTTCATACCTATTAATACTGCTTTTTTTTATTGAGGGAGATAATCCTTTTCCTTTAGCGGTCATAGTTATAGTACTTGCGTCTGTAGGTGTTATTGGTGTTGGAGTTGCACTTTTAGGCGCGAGAAGGATAAATGAACCTTCCAAACTATACGATGAAGAAACTTCTCCTGACATTAAGAGACTAATTAAGGATGTTGTTAAATCGAAAACATTTATTTTTTACATTCTTCTTCAATTTGTAATGGGCGCCGTTTCCGCAACGGTTATAACCTTTCAGGTTTTTTACTTTGAAGATGTTATTGGAGTTCCGGGAACTGATGTTATGATAGTAAGTGCTATTACGCTACCTTTTACTTTTTTCGCATATTACTTGGTACAAATCGTCTCTAAGAAATTTGGCGCTAGGAAAACCCTTATGATGTTCATAATGTTAAGCATTATGGCATTTCTTGGGCTTTTTTTAACCAGGATTTTTATCTTGGCAGTAATATGTTACTTTATGATTAACATGGGGAACGCTGCCTTTTGGATTCTATCTACACCCATTTTTGGAAATGTTATTGATGAATACGAATTAAAGACAGGTACTAAACCCATCGGAACTTTTTACGGAATTAACGCAATTTTTATAACACCAAACAAACAGATCATGACATTTCTCTTTACAACGATTCTTTCAATCACGGGATATGTCGGAGGGACTGGAGTAATTCAAACTGAAAGCGCAAAGTTCGGTATTCAAATTGGAGTTGGACTCGTTCCAATAATACTTTTTGGTATTGGATTTCTCCTTTTGCTATTCTTTCCGTTACGTGGTGAAAAACTCGCAGAAGTTAAAAAAGAGATTAAAAAAATATATGATAAAAGATTGGAGTAAAGTATGGTGAGGTGGTATTATTTCTTTTTTCTTAAAAAATCCTTCTCTTTTATCATTTTCTCAAGAATTTGAGCAAAAGAAAGTTATAAAAATCTTTTTGTATTAAAATCATTATTGTGGTAAAAATTACTTACATTGGAGCAGGATCTCTTGTTTTTGGAAAAAACTTGCTTACAGATCTCCTTATGTTTCCAGCGCTCCAAGAAGACACGATTCTTTGCCTTGAAGATATTCACCCTGAGAGATTAGATTTAATGTTTCGGTATGCAAAAAAGTACAAGGAAGAATTTTTCGACGATAAAGATATAACAATTGAAAAGACAACAGATCAAAAAAAAGCAATCAAAGACGCGAAATATGTGATCGACTCCATCCACGTAGGCGGACTTGATGCGTTTAAGTTAGATGTTGAAATACCTTACAAGTATGGTGTTTCTCAAGCTGTAGGAGATACAATCGGCCCTGGTGGTGTTTTTCGCTTCCTGCGCGCAACAAGCGCCTTAAAATCAATTCTGCAAGATATACAAGAAATCGGATACAACGCCAATAATGACGGAGATAAACCTTTACTCTTAAATTACGCCAATCCAATGGCAATGAATACTTGGTTTTGCAACTCGATCGTTCCAGATTCCACGGTTGGTTTATGTCATGGCGTTCAAGGTACGGCAATGATTTTGCGAAATTGGGCTGGTGTAAAACCTGAGGAATTTAGTTTTCTCTGCGCTGGTATTAACCATATGGCCTGGTTCCTTGAAGTATGGTATAGAAATTCAGAAGACCCAAATTCCATGTGGAAAGATGCTTATCCATTAATTAAGAAAAACCTCAAAGAGAATCCAAAGTTAGGCGAGCATGACAAAATCCGCTTAGACTTGATGAAAGCTGCGGGAGGATATTTTATGACAGAGGAGACCCGGCATACAAGCGAATACGTTCCTTATTATCGAAAATTACCTGATTTTCTAGAAAAATTTCAGGGGAGCTCTACGGGCATGATAGAGCAAGCCGCAGATTATTTAACGCAAGTTAAAATGCAAGGTAGATTCGAGAGAAGCATACTAAGAGCATTAAAAAAGCAAAAACTTCCCTACAAGAAAGTAGCCACGGGAGAATATGCTCCCTTCATCATTAATGCCATGGAAACGAACGAACCTTTTGGATTTAACGGAAATGTAATTAATAAAGAAGGAAGTTTAATTACTAATCTTC
>JAHLWV010000330.1 GCA_019057735.1 Promethearchaeota archaeon
TATTAAGTAAAAGAATAATATAAATAAGAAAAATCATAGGGTGTGTGATGTAGATCATTACAAATGAAAAGAAATCAGATGAGTCTAAAAGGATAGGTATATTAGTGTCTGAGGATACTAAAAATAAATGGGAGCGATTCGTAGATGAAAATGAATTTACCACTATTTCAATGCTAATTCGAAGAGCAGTTAATTTTTATATTGATTCTAAATCTAAAATCTCGCTTATTAATAACATTTCAAAGTTTACGCATGATTTAAAAGAACCTCTTACTTCAATAAAAGGTTTTTCTCAACTAATACTTGAACACGAATCAGATAAGTTAAACCCAAATATCTTATTAAGAATTAAAGAAATTTATGCTCAAAGTATATTTCTTGAAAATAAGATTAATTTTATTATTAATGAGTTCAAACCGGAAAGTCAAACATATGACATTTTAATTGTTGAAGATGATACTCCAACAATCATGGTTTTAACTGATTTTTTTGATATTAAAGGGTTTTCTACAATCGGCATTACAACTGGGAATAAGGGATTAGAAGAATTAAAAAGAATAACTCCTAAACTTATACTATTAGATATAATTCTACCTGATATTAGTGGTTATGAAGTTTGTAAAAAGATTAAATCGCTTGATAAATTTAAAAATATACCTATTTTTTATATAACAGCAATCCCAGAATCGGAAGTTAGTGAAAAATTAAAAGAAACTGGAGCAGAAGGATACTTGCTTAAACCATTTAATTTTCCCGATTTTAAAATTCTATTTGATTTTTTAAGTTGATTTCTAAATTATAGGAAGTGAAAAATAAAAAGTAGAACCTTTATCCCTCCCTTCAGATTCGAGCCAAATCTCTCCACCATGTAATTCTACGATTTTTTTAGAGATGAACAAACCTAATCCTGAACCTTCAGAAATTACATCATATCCTTGACCATACCGTTCAATTTTTCCAAATTGTTTAAATATCTGGTTTTTTTCTTCCTCTGTAAAACCAATCCCGTTATCCTTTATTGAAACTATAATAAAATCATTATTAATTTCTGATTTGACTTCTATTTTTCCATTGTAGGGCGTGAATTTTATGGCATTACTTAAAATGTTAGTAATAACATTGTACATTTGTTTTTTTTCAAAAGAACAAATTAATTTATCTGAGATCTCTAGATTTATTGTATGATTTCTCAACTCTGACAATCCTTCTAATTCACTCACACATATCTTTATTAAGAGAGATAAATCCTCCTTCGATTTTTTTAACTCAACAGTTCCAGATTCTAATTCTGCAGTTTTTAAAATGTCGTTAACAAGAGATTCAAGTCGATTACATCCCATTCTAATTTGTTCAATTGTCCTCATCACATAATCATCCAATTTATCCCTATGCAATTCCAATAAAAGGTCGGAAAAACCTTTAATAGAAACAAGAGGTGTTCTTAATTCGTGAGAAGTTCTTCTAAGCAATTCGGATTTAAGATTATTTAATTTTATTAATTCATGTTCTACTTCTTTTTTTTCAGTAATATCTATTATAGTAACAAGTTCTGCAGATCTTCCTCTATATAGAATCTCTTTAGAAAATTGATCAATCCATTTTCTTTTACCGGATTTAGTTAACACTCTATAAGAATAGTATGGTTTAAAACTTTTATCACCACTTCTTAGGTGCTCACGGTATTCTTTAAGGAATGTTAAATCTTCAGAATTAATTAGTTTAATTAGATCATTCATTTTCCAATTTGCAATTTCTTTTTGAGAGTATTCAAACATATTTAATAAAGCTTCGTTTACGTATTTAACTTGATTATCTTGTATGATTAATATACCCATCAAAGTTCGTTCAGCAATAGTTCTGAATTTTTCCTCAGATTCTACTAACTTTTGTTCTGCTTTTTTACGCTCAGAGATATCAACTATTGAAATTAAAACTTTTGACCAATCTTCTTTAAAACCAGCCACAATTTCACATACTATGAAAATATATAACTTATCACCGTTAAATGTACAGTTAATAGCTTCAGATTCAAACCTGTTCTTTCCTCCGGCAAGGGTTATTATTTGTTCTTTAAATGTGTCTAGGGATTCCTCTGTAAATACTTTGTCTAAACTAACAAAAAAGTCCTCTTTTTTATCTGCTTTGTATAATTCAAGTGTTTTTTTATTTATATCAACTATTTTTACCATTGATACGTATTTTTTAACTTCTTCTGGATTTTCATCGAAATAAGAACGCAAATCGTTTATTCCCGAGTTCTTTAATTTATCAATATGTTTTTTTAACTCTGAGTAATCTTCTTCCCATAATGAAATTGGAGAACTTTCAAATAAATCTCTATATTTTTCTTCGGACTCTTTTAACTCTCGTTCCACTTTTTTACGTTCTGTGATATCCAATGCCGTAAAAGTGACACCTAAAGAAAGATCATTTAAATCCATTGGCACTGAGCTTAATAACACATCAATAATTTTTCCATCTTTCCTTAGAAACTTCGTTTCAACCGTGCCAATGCCAAAATTAAGTATTTGTTCATATTTTACTTTTCCTACAAATTCGTATTCTTCATCTGAAGGATAGACGATTCTTGCACTCCTATTTAAAAGTTCGTCTTGTGTGTATCCTACAAGTCTACAAAGAAGATCATTCACTTGAGTGAACACACGATTTTTCACTACCCCAATACCTATTGGTGCTGCTCTAAAAATGCTTTCTAAAGTAGCTTGTTTCTCCTGAATTTCCTTTTGAATCTGCTTTTGCTCAGTGATATCACGAGAGAAATTACCTAACATAATTTTATTTTCGGTTTTTATTAGAAATGGTATCTGTTGAATGGTTCGAATTTCTTTGTTATCAACACGTCGAATATTTATATCTTGTAATTTACCTATCCATTGAGCGTCTCCCGTTTTAAACGCATCTTTTATCATCCCTTTAGTCCTTTCAAATTTTTCTAAACTCTTATTTTGTTCAGGATCTGTTTGAGATTGAATATCCCAAAGCGGTCTCCCTAACACATCCTCCTTTTTCAGCCCAGTAATTTGCTCTTGACCTTTGTTCCATTCAATTATTATACCATTTTCATTTACCATTATAAATCCATCAACTGATTGTTCGATAATGTTCCGAAATTTTTCCTCACTTCCACGCAAGGCTACTTCTGTTTTTCTACGTTCTGTTATATCTTTTATAATATGCACTGCTCCAATGAGAGTTCCTTCGTCATTAATAACGGGATCAACCGAAATTTCACACCACTTATCTCCTATTTGAGCGATAGAGAATTCTTTATGACTGCTCTCAATCATACGCACCATTGGACACCATTCTACTGGTTCGTTTGTACCATGTATAATCTCACAACATGGATGTCCAATTATTTCTTCATATTTTTCCTTTCCCAAGATATCTAATGTAGCTTTATTACACTGGAGAATATTTCTTTCTATATCTAGTAGAAAAACAGATTCACTCATAGCATCAAATGTTGTTCGCCATTGATGAGCAATTTTTCGTAAATCTTTTTCTGCTTTTTTACGATCGGAGATGTTTAATGCATATTCTATCATCTGAACGACATTTCCACTCTCATCTAGAATTGGATATCCGTAA
>JAHLWV010000331.1 GCA_019057735.1 Promethearchaeota archaeon
GGAAATTCCCATAAAATAAAATTTACTAATAAACTTAAAGGAAATAATTTATTGAATGACGAATTTATTACGATTGGTAAAGTAGTTTCTACCCAGAGTAATAAAGGGGAAATTAACGTTTTACCCCTTACAGATTCAACCGATAGATTTAAAAATTTAGACACCGTTTTTTTGAGAAATAGTAATAATCGAACAACATTAAATATAGAGAAAATAAGAATCAAAGAAAATACGGTTGTTTTAAAGTTAAAAGGTATAGCAAATATCCAAGAAGCCAAGATGATAGTAGGCTCTTTTCTTGAAGTTGAAAGAGAAAATGCTGTTAAATTACCAAAAGACACTTATTTCCTCTTTGAGATAATTGGCCTTGAAGTGTACACCGAGAATAATATTTTTTTGGGAAAAGTAGAAAATGTTATAAGCACGGGAAGCAATGATGTATATATAGTTAAAGATAGGAATAAAGAAGAATTATATATCCCGGCTACTCGTGAAGTTGTAAAAAATATTAATTTAGAAAAAAAACGAATTACTATAAACATGGTAGATGGATTAATATGACAAACGATTATTTAGAAATTAATATATTAACTATTTTTCCCAATATGTTTAAAGGGCCTTTTTCCGAAAGCATATTAAACAGGGCTCAAGAAAAAGGATTGGTTAAAATAAATCTAATTGATCTTAGGGATTTTACCTCGGATAAACATAAGACTGTAGACGATTATTCTTATGGGGGAGGACCTGGGATGGTTTTGAAGCCTCAACCAATTTGGGATGCTGTAGAGGTAATAAAAAAAACTAAATCCACATTTCCTTTAAAAATTATAATCACTTCTGCCCAGGGAAAGATTTTTAACCAGGAAATGGCTAAAGATTTATCGAAAGAAAAAAGATTATTAATTATTTGCGGTCGGTATGAGGGTATAGATGAACGGATACCTCAGCTTCTCGATGCAGAGGAAGTGTCGATTGGTAACTTTGTAGTTAGCGGAGGAGAATTACCAGCCATGTTAATGGTAGATGCAATTTCGAGAATGATTCCTGGAGTTTTAGGGAAAGAAGAATCTATGGTCAATGATTCATTTTATAACGAATATCTTGATTATCCTCATTATACCAGGCCGGATGAGTTTAAAGGTTTTAAGGTACCGGAAATATTGCTTTCAGGCAATCATAAAGTAATTGAAAAATGGAGAAGAAAACAGTCTTTGTTGCGGACTTTAATTAGAAGACCTGAAATTTTTGCAAATAAAATATTGTCTAAAAAAGATTTAGATTTACTTGAAGAAATAGAGAAGAATTTTAAGGAAGAATAAGGTAAAATAATTAAATTAGAAAATAATAATTAGGAAGGATGATTTTCATGATAGATTATATTAAACAATTGGAAGAAGAACAATCTAAGAAAGAGGGTAACAAATTTGCACCTGGTGATACAGTCGAAGTACATCAAAAAATTATTGAAGGCACCAGAAAGCGAGTACAAATTTTTAAAGGAATAGTTATAGCTAAAAAGCATGGTGGAAGCAAGGAAACATTTACAGTAAGAAAAATATCCAAAGGTGTTGGAGTAGAAAAAGTATTTCAAATGCATTCACCGAATATTGTAAAGGTAGTGGTTTTAAAAAGAGGGAAAACGAGAAGAGCAAAATTATATTACTTAAGAGATAGGGTTGGGAAGAGCAGCACAGTTAAAGAAAAAAGATAATGAAATGTTGTTCAAGGCAAAAAATAGGAAACTAAGAATAACAAAATCAATCATTCTTAGTTATCAGAGAAAGATAGAAAAACTATATGTAGAAAGAATAAGAATTTATAATCTCTATAACTATGAAAATCGGCTAAAAAATGAAGGGTACTCTTTAGTTGCCGGGATAGATGAAGCTGGCAGGGGTTCATTATCCGGACCGGTAGTGGCCGCAGCAGTAATATTACCCTGCCGATTATTTATTCCTTATATTAAAGATTCTAAAAAGTTAACTTCACAAAAAAGAACAGAATTATATTGTTCTATCTTAAATAAAGCAAGAAATGTAGGAATTGGTATTGTGGAAGCTACAATTATCGATAGAATAAATATTGCCCAAGCTTCTTTTTTGGCAATGAAAAAAGCTATTTTAGATTTAAAAGAAGTACCCGATTATTTATTGGTAGATGGCTTTAAAATTCCTCATCTAAATATTACACAGTTACCATTGATTAAAGGGGAAGATAAAAGCATATCGATTGCTGCCGCTTCCATAATTGCTAAAGTTTATAGGGATAATATTATGGTCAAGTATGATCAAAAATACCCACAGTACCTTTTTAAAAAAAATAAAGGTTATGGCACAGAAGAACATCTTAAAGCATTACTTAAATACGGCCCATCAGAAATACATAGAAAAAGCTATAAAAGGGTAATGGTTTAACTGATATAAAATAGGAAATCAAGCATTAGTATAATTGTATCTCGTATCTCGTTAAGGAAATAGAAGTCAGAATACAGGAGTCAGAATATAATAGTATATCGTATAGCGAAAAAATAAAAATAAATTAATTCAATTGTCATTGTACAAGCGAAGCGATCTCAATTTAGTATCTCGCGAAAAAAATATAAAATCAGGTGTAAAAATAAAATAATATTTCACATATATGAATTGTCTTTTTTATATACTGAATTCTGACTGCTAACTCATGAATTCTTAAATAACAATTATGGTTTTTCGCTTTTCGTTTTAAATTTTTAGCTGTATAATGATAACTAAAAATTGTATTTAAAACTAACGACTATTTTAATTGGACAATTGGCCAATTGGTGAATTGGTTAATTATATATCTTTTATTTATACTAACAACTATTCACTATTCACTAACGACTAATTAATAATATGAAGATAGATGATGATTAGATATGGATAATATAGGTAAATTTGGTGAAGATGTAGCTTCTAAATATTTAAGAGAAAAGGGTTACAAAATTAAAGCAAGAAATTACCGTACTTTTTTAGGGGAAATAGATATTATCTGTGAATATAAGGGAAATATTATCTTTGTGGAAGTAAAAACCAGGCGTTCTGATAAGTTTGGGTATCCCGAAGAAGCAGTAAACTTTATTAAACAACGAAAAATAATTAAAAATGCTTTATGTTATTTGTCTAAATACCATCTTTGGGAAAAAAATTGTTGCTTTGATGTAATTTTAATCAGTATATCTGACCATAAAGATATAAAAAGGATAAAACATATCAGTAATGCTTTTTACCTTGACAGTAAATAAGTATCGAGTATATAGTAAAATACAGTAATAAGTGATGAGTAATGAGTGATAAGTAATAAATTTCATGTTGCAAGTTTTCGTATTTCATTAATAATTAGTTAATTAGTTACCTGGTTAATTGGTTATTAAATCAATGCATAGCAGTTAACTAACTAATCAAAAAAGGATGTAACGTGTGATAAGTAATCTGTAATAAGTGTTTGTTTTTATAATTACTGAAATTTAAGCTCATTACTTTTTACTCATTACTTGTTACTGTAATCATACGCGATACCATTCACTAAAAAAGTAGGTGTTTTTTTGTTATCCAAATTATATAGTGCAGCAATATTCGGAGTAGAAGCT
>JAHLWV010000332.1 GCA_019057735.1 Promethearchaeota archaeon
TTGATTATTCCAACAGAGCGTTTTGTTTTAATTGGTTCACACCTTTGCCTTATTTGTCAAATTAATTCCGAATCTTGATTTGAACCGAAAGATTTTATTAATTCAGTAGATTTGTTAGCGCTCAAAACTAACTTCTTACGAGAGCGAGTCATACCTACATAAAGTAATTGTCGATCTTTATCTGACTTATAAGTATCTACTTCAGGGATTATTATTGTATCAGATTCTAATCCTTTACTACTATGAACTGTAGCTACGAATAAGCCCGTTGACAGGTGATTATGTTCTTTTAAATCTTTCCAATCAATGTTTGCACTTTTTAAATGGTCGAAAAATGGATGTTCATATCCAATCTTTTGCATATTTCTCCTAAATAATATTAATATTTCTTGAGGGACTTTAAGTAGATGAGCTATTTTTTCTACTAATGTCCGGTATTCTTCGTCTCTAGATCTTGATAGAACAATCTCTATGATCCCATGGACACCAGCATATTCTTTAGTTGATATGAATTCATCATATTGATCTATTAACTTTATTAAGTTTTCAGGCAATGCTTCTCGAGCAGCTATCCCAATTTCGATAGGTATACGGTATGATTTTTCAAACCTTTTTACTCTCCCTCTTGCTTGAATCCCTACACTTAACCAAGTAAAGCGTTTTCTAGCATATATTCCTTGAAGTCCATCACATGTAATCAACAACGAATTAGTTTCAGGGTTTAAAACTTCCATCACAGGAAGAAACCAATTTTGGTCAAAGTCTTGTGCCTCATCAATCAGAATAGCATCAAATAACACTCGATTATCGCCTGCAGCGTTTAAAACGTCTAGTAATAATTTTGGAACAAAATTTTGGAAGAATTCTGTTTTTTTATTATACGTTTCTGCCTCTTTAAACGCATCGTCATATTGTTTAGTAAAACGATTATTTTCACTCATAATATAGTCTTTAGCCCATGCATGAAATGTCTTTATAGTAATATCTGCCTCATAATCTTGTGGATTTAAAAGCTTTATAAGGGAATCCTTAAGTAATCTGTTGTAGCATAAAATCAATATTTTCCAATCAGGGTAAAGTTTTGCGATAATTCTAGCTCGAGCAATTAAAATCACAGTTTTTCCACTCCCAGCTACCCCAAAAATCAATCGGTGTCCTTCGCCTAACTCTCTTGCAATTCGTTCTTGTTCCATATCCAGTAACTTAATTTGGTCTTTTATGGAGAAATACTTCAGTAGATCTGCTTGTTTATAGGTAGGCAAACGAGAGTAAGGAATTAAGTTGGCTCGTAATAACTCAAAATTATCATTAGAAAGGTTAAAATCAAGTGGAAGAAGATTTGTGAAAAATTCTTTAAAACTAGTATTTCTAGTTAAAACCTCTTTGAAAGCTATATGAATTTTTAGAGGGGAATTTTTTATTATCTCTCTAGCTTGCTGGCTTTTCCTGGAGATCTGGCTAAAAACAACCAATCTGATAATTGGAATCTTTATTTCTTTCGGAAATTTACAATGATTGACTCGATCCTTGACTGCTCTCCAATATTGATGCATCTGATCAAATGGGTTCTTAATTTGAAACAATCCATCTCCATTCAATTTCTCCCATTTTCCAGATTTAGCTATAGTTGTAAGATGCTTTGCAGAGTAATCTTTTATTTCTACAATAAATACACCATACTTTGGAGATAGTAACACATAATCAGGATGAAGTTCTCCAATATATGGTTCAAAGTATCCAATTACATCGTTAGTATTCGTAAAATAATAATCAATCCGGTTAAAGAACATCTTTTCTCCAGTAGTAGCACTTCGCGATGGTTTACTTAAGAAGATTCCCATTATATCACATCAAAAAATTAAACTTTATTAATTTCTAATAAAATCAATAGTATTTCTATATAATTAATTAGATCTCGTGTTAATAAAATTTGAGAAACTTTATTTAAGTAAAAATTAATGTTACAATGATTATTTTATTCACATCAATCTTTAAAGGCGAGAATTTGGTGAGTAAATGACGGATTTGAGTCGGGAAGAAGAACAATGGCTTGAGGTTTTCGCTAAATATAATCCTTTTTTTGATGATCTCCTAAGGTATTTTTTTAAAAATGGCTTTTTAACTGAAAAACAATATGAATATTTAGAGAAAGAGATAGATAAAGCTGAAGAAGACGGAAATAATATTTTAGATAAAGACGATTTCAGATTTTTAAAAGAGCACGCAGAAGAGAACGAAGACTTAAAAGAAATTCTTGAAATCTATGAAGAAGATGGATTTTTAGATGATTCAGATTTTAATACATTTATTGATATAAAACTAGAATTGAATCCTGATTTTACGAAAAGAGAAATATCGACAACCAAATCTGAAAATAAATTAAAAATGAAAAAAAGTAAAGAGTATATACCTAAGGATAATATTAGAAAAAATCTAAATCTTGATAAAATCAGGGAATTCCTTAATGAAGAAATATTAGCGAAGGATACAATTTCTAATGATCTAACATATGTGCTCAAACTAGAGAATAATAAATGGTGGATTGGAAAGACTAAACTGATTTTAAGTAAGATTGAGGATTGCAAAAGGGGTAAAGTAAATAAATGGATAAAGGAAAATCCAGTTATATCAATTAAAAAAATATTTAATGATAATGATACCGCTTCAATAACATTAGAATACATGAAAAAATATGGATGGGAAAATGTCCAAGGAGTATCATGGTACGAGAATCAACTAGATAAATATATTCCAGTTAAAATCATGAATTATGTAAATGAACAAAAAGAATTGAATCCTCAGGATGATATGAAATTTGAAGATTTTGAATCATTAAACGATAATATCGAGGAATCAACTTATGTTTTAAAACTGGAGAATAATAAATGGTTCATCGGGCGTTCAAACGAATTGGAGTCAGATCTACAAATACATAAATTAGGGAAAAAAACATCTTGGACAAAATTATATAAAGTAAAGAGCGTCGAAGAAAAAGATTTAGGCGAGAGCTTAAGAGATGTAACGATTAGATATATAAAGAAATACGGTTGGTGGAATGTAAGGGGTTATACTTATCGTAGTAAGGGAGAGAAATGGCCTCCAGAAGAAATAGCAGATCAATATTATTCCATGAATGATAAAGATAATGAAAAAGCAGTTGTTTACATTCTTCGTTTAGAAAATAATAAGTGGTTTATTGGAAAAACATACAATCTGGCAAGATCGTTGAAGTTCCACAAACTAGGGAGCCCCCCTTGGATTGATATTCATAAGGTCATCGATGTGGAAGAAATTATTGAAGATGGAAGCCAAGTAGACGTAACTTTGGAATATATGCGTAAATATGGATGGAAAAATGTTAGAGGGGCTCATTGGAGGAGTTGGGATATGAAAAAACCTCCAAAAGCTTTAAGAGAAAAATTAGAATTTTAAAATTATTTTTCGTGAAACGGTTATCTAACTTATTAGTTAGAATTTATTAGGGTTTCATACTCTTGTCAATCAAATAAATAAAACAATATTTAAATAAATTAAAACCAATTATTGAAGTGTCATTTTTTATGATAATTCATTTATAAAATAGACTTTTAG
>JAHLWV010000052.1 GCA_019057735.1 Promethearchaeota archaeon
CCTTGCATATATGGCAAGGTTGCCTTAAACAACTTGTGCTCATAACCAATCATAACTCTGTATAATATTGATTTCAAAAACCATTCCCTTAAATCCTCTTTTTTTCTGTTTAATCTGAATTTTTCTCTTGCAAGAACAGAACCAAGATGATAAGAATAAACCAGATATTCTGTTGCTGGAGCTAACCAAACCTCTGCTCCCTTTTTCTCAAGCTTTCTTATAATTCTTTGGTTAGCTGGCTCATGAAGTCTTACATAGAACTCGCCAACTATACCTATCTTTGGTTTTTCTTCATTAGTTCTTTTGACTTGAGAAAATTCCTCTTGAGCTTTTCTTAAGATTTCCTCAATAGGAGATAATTTTCCATTAAATAAATTAGAAAAAAATGCCTTCCCAATAGTTAAATAGGTTTTCATTTTTCCAAGATTAGTTTTTGGATCTGCTAAATAATCAAGAAGCCTTTTCAGATATTTCTCATAAATCTGATCTGAGGTTCCTTTATTAACCTCATAGGGTCTTGTGTGCATTCTCATTTTTTCAAGCTGGTCAACTGCAGTAATACCAGGCCAAACCTTGACTAGTAAGGGTATGCCAAGATTGAACTCACTTCTTAGTTCACCCCCTATTATTATATCAATGTCTATTCCCTTTTTCTGGAATAGAAGAGATTCTAGACTTGCATACTGCCCTAGTCTACATGGGCCACAATCAGTTGTTGCCTGAAAAAAAGCAAACTTCTCTTGGTCAAACCCTGATTTTTGCATAAAATAAAGCATAGCATCTGTAGTATGCAGATAGGGTGTGCATACTAAGCCACATGTACAGCTTCTTGCATTTTCCAGGGTTTCATCAGGGCTTACTTCTAAAACCTTTGATTGGATTCCATAGGCATTTAAAACAGAGGATGTTGCATAAATATGTTCTGACATTGGAGGAAAAACAAGAATTTTTTTGCCTTTAATCTTATCAAGACCCTTTAGTTTTACACTAAAAACCTTGCTGGTTTGCTTTGCTCCTATTTCTAAGTAAGATTTAACAGTATTAAAGAATGCCTGTAATCTAGTATCAATTCCAGCATCCCCAGTATGCTCATCCATTTCAATTGTTAAAAAGGGCTTTTGTGCTCTGCATATCATTTGCTGGTTTATCTGGGTATCAGGACCACAGGCAAAATAGGTTATATCAATTCCAAACAGGTTTTTATTTTTATTTAATAATTCTATTGCAGCTAGCTTCTTTTGGCCCTGTATCCAGTACATTTTTGGCATTTGTGTAGAAATATCTATTGAACCTATGGGAGCAAGTTCAAGAGGTATTGCCAGATAACCAGCATCTAAAATTTTATTTACAATATCATTATTAACATTTGCATCATAAGCTGTGTACGGTCTTGCCATAACTAAAAAAGCAGGTTCGTTTTTTTTGTATTTTTTAATAAAATCAAAGACTTCTTTTGTTTTTTCCTCAATTTTGATATCAAACCTTTTTTTATTTATTAATCCCTCTTGAAGTGCAGCTCTAACATTTTTTGTGCTATGACCCATCTTTGCAACAGCTTTCTTCATCTGATCCTCAATATGTTTTAACCCCCAATCAAAAAACAATGAAGGGGAAATAAGTTTTTCTAAATTAAGGCCTTTTTTAATAAGCCCATCTGTATATTTCATAATATCTGGTGTAGACTGTGTCCATGGACATGTAACACAATGCTTATAGTTGCCAGTTGGTTTTCCTGTATTTGCAATATAGGGAATAAAAATAAAATCATCTTTTTTTAGTTTTTTTAGTAGATTGTCAACATGACCATAGGCAACCTTTGTTGGAAAACAATATTCTGCTGGTACTATCTCTAAACCACGATTTATTATCTTCCTATTAGTTTCATCTGAAACAACAGTTTTTATTCCTAAATACTTAAAAAAAGGAATAAACAGGGGCGAGAAATCATTGAATAATAAGCCTCTTGGAATTCCAACTTTCATTTGCATGCATCCTCCATTATTTTCTGCCTCTCTTTAAACAGATTGGGTGGCTTTATTTTTTTCTCATCTTTTTTTGCACTGTACCTCTGGCATCTGTCACCTATAAAATAAAATATCTTTTCTTTACCTTTAATTTCAGCCCTGGTTATGTTACAGTCATTTCCACAATCTTTGTTGATACATTCATAAGGTCCTACATTGTATTTTAGATTTGATATTTTGTTAAATCCTCTAAAACTACCTAAATCAGAGGTATCATATGCATATTTTGCTGCACCTATTGCTCCGGTTATATGCGGCCAGGGAGGTACAACTATTCCTTTTCCAAGAACAGTTTCAAGAGCAGCAACCTGTCCAAGATTAAATGCAGTTGCACCTTGAAAAACAACCTTTTCTTTTATTTCAAGGCCGCTAACTACCTTTGCAAAATAGTTTCTTGCGGTTGCTAATGTAAGGGCAGCACATAAATCCTCTAAAGATACATTGTTTTGTTCGTATTTTATTATTGATTGCTCTGATAAAACCGCACAAGTGCTATCTATATCAGGGGGATTCTTTGCTCTTAAGGCAATATCTCCAAAATCTTCCATTTTAATACCTCTGCGCATGGCATATTTTTCCAGCAATGCTCCGGTCCCAGCAGCACATGCATTATTCATTGCAAAATCAACAACCACACCCTGTCGAATATTAATAAATTTTGAATCCTGTCCACCAAACTCAATAATACTAAACTCTTTTTGAGGATATACTGTTATTATACCTGCAGCCTGTGCAGTGATTTCATCAACAATATGTTCTTTAGAAGCCCCAACTATAAAACCGGTAAGCTGCCTTCCGCTTCCAGTTGTTCCTGCAACAACTTTCTCAATTTTATAGCCCCTTTCTATAACCTGATTATATACTTTGTTTATTACATCTATTGCAGCCCCAACAGGGTCTATCTCTGTTCTCCTGTAGTGATAAGCAAGCAATCTAAACTTACCATTAATTTTTGCTATTAATGCAGCCTTTGTACTAACAGAGCCTATGTCAATTCCCAAGCCAACTAAAGGAACATCTGCACCATAAGGCCAATCTTCTTTTGGTTTCATAATTTTAGATTTTTTGAGGATTAGAGGACCTTGTGATTTATAGCTGAAGGGTTTGGTCAATTTCTGCTCTAATTTTTTTATTATATTATTCAAATAAACCTGTTGACCATAGATTGCTGCACCAATTGCACCTATATGTAATCTTTGTTTTGGAATAATCACTCTTTCAGAAGAGATTTTGCAAAAATCCAGTAGATGCTTAACAAAGGCTTTACTAAGTGAGAGACCGCCAATAAGAATAATCCTACCTTCAGGCATCATTCCATTTGAGAGAATGGTTTTAAAACTATCAGCAGAGGCTCTATAAAGTGAAGCAGCCAATACCTCTTTTGGTGTTCCCTTTTGTTGCTGGTGCACAACATCAGATTCACGAAAAACACCACATTTTGCAGAGAGCTTTATGGTTTTTTCAGTTTGATTAGCAACATTAGACAATTCCTCTATTGAATCATAGTTAAATCTTTCAGACATATGCTCAAGCAATAAACCTGAACCAACACCACACTTATCTTCTAAATCATAACTTTCTAAAAGTAATTTTTCATTATGTCTTTCAAATTCAAAATATTCTTGGCTTGAGGCTCCAACATCAATTACTGCAAATTTTTCATTTTCCGTAATGTATAAATCAAGAGATGCAATGCCCCCTTTAATTGTAATTGATTCACTTATCACTTGTTTTTCATTTAGAACATCTGATAAAGAAATTGAATTAACCCCGGTTACACCAAGATAAGCCGCATTGCCGTGTTTTGTTATAATTTCATCTAATGTTTCTTTTAAAGCATAAATTGGTTTTCCATTTATCTTTTTTAGATAAGAAGTTATATTTTTTCCATCTATCACAACTGCTTTAAGATTATCAGAACCAATATCTATCCCAATTCTTTTCATATTAAAAGGGAATTTAAATTTAGAAATAACTTTTTTCAAAATATTTTTCTTAAATTTTTCTTTCATAATATTATTCTATTTTTTTGCCTTTGGAGTAAAATTTAATCTAAAATTTAGTTTTTATTATTATCTATTCTCAGCCTTTAGTAAAAAGCACCAAAATGGTGGCTTTTGCACAGAAGACGACAAAAAAATATTTAGCAGAGGCAAGTCGAAAGCAAAATAAAGAGCAGGATGGTTAGTCCCTACTCTTCGACATTTGTCTTTAATTTAGATTCTAATAAAATTATTAAAGCTTGCCTCCTCAATTATCTTGATATTTATAGTATCCTTAATCTCAAAAGGTGTACCATTTTATTATAGTAATAAAGAATAGTCCAAAGTTACATTTTCTATCATTGAACTCAACTGAGCTACAACATTTTCTAAATTAATAACATTATTATATGAACCTGAGCCATAAAAGCAATAACTTCTTGCCTTATCCCAGTTTTGGTTACTTAAAGAATTGGAAAATCCATTTATGACACTCGTTATTTGTGCTTCATCAGATATCGCACCACATCCAGAAAACACTAAAATTAAAGCAAAAAATAATATTATAACAATACATGAAAGATGTGTTTTTTCATTTGCTTACATTTTTAGGTAAATAAAAAGACAGAAAATAATTATATTCCTAATCTTACAGAGTGCTACTCTTAAGATTGTTTTTAGATAAGGTAGCTTTTTATTTTAGTATAATGATATTATAGATATTCGGCTTATATGAAAAATACGCTTACTAAATTTTTTTAATACACTTTTTTCTTTATACTACAAATCTATTTAAAAATCCTTCTTTTTTTGTAATAATTTATAGAAAATAAAAAAACCCTTCGGCACAATACTAAAGGGCTTTAAAATTTAGGACTTGGTGGAGGCTAGTAGACGAGTTTCGCAACTTTTGTTTAAATGATAACAACAATATTTATCATAACCTGAAAAATCTAACCGCAACTATATAAAATCAAGTTAAACTAAAGGATTTAATTAATCTTCCTGTTGGAAAGGAAGAAGGGGTCTTCACATTTGACATTAATCTATTGAAATGTCAAATGTTGAAACCCCTTTTGCCTTTAATTTATTTTCTTTATAGATACAATATAAAAAAGAAAAAAGTTTTTTAATTAATCATTTATTCTATCGTTTCTAAAATTTATCATAATTAAATATTATTTTTATCACTCTTATTCCGTTATAGGAATATTCCGGAATTGAGCCGAGAAAGATTTATTATTAGCCTGACATGAGATTTCGAGCAAAGATATGATTTTTGTTTGAGGAGAAATATCATCAAAAGAGATAACTGCTTTCATGGGCACACCAGCTACAAGTTTGTTTTCGAATCTGTATTTTGTTGAGTAAATATTTCCAAGTTGAATTTTGCTAGCAAAATATTCATTTCCAAAATTATCAAAAACTCTTGTTCTGTAGTCCAGATTATGATTGGGGTACAAACTAAGCCGGCTATCTTGGTCACTTGTAATTAGTATCTCAAAATATATACCTTCTCCCTTTTTTTGCCAATTAATTAATTTAAAATTGAAACTCTGAACATTTACTTCTTGTATAGTTTTTACTTCTTTTGTAGAAATAATATCTCTCTTTCCATATATAGTGCTTCTAACTCCATTATCTAAGAGTCCCGTAATAGTCGGATCCTTAACCACATCGATTTGAGCAGCAGTTATAGCAGCACCTTTTTCTACATCTACCAAGCGAGTCCTAAGGTCAACAGAATTACCCATATCAGCTACGGTACCAACTACTATGGCTTCTACCCCCAACATCTTTCCTATTTCGGCTGCAGTAGAAGAATCAATCATTCCACTAAAGCTTTTCCCCAATTCGTTTAATACTTGTTCCATTTTTTCTCGTTCTACCACGGTCATTCCTCTTTGAATCAGGTTAGTGTAAAGCATGTCCTGGACATTTCTGGTAAAGTCATTAAATTCATCTCCGTAAGTAAATTCAGTTATGGCTATTCGGGTAATTTTTTTCATCTCCTGATAGGCTTTATCACCTTCCTGTATATCCGTAACCTTCTTAGTAATTTTGGCCAAGGACATTTCTTTTCTGACTTTAGTTATCTCTATCTGACCAACTTCTGTTTCCGGGTAACCGATGATTTTTTCATCCATTTTAAAGGGATGTTCCTTATCTAACCTTACTACTTCAAATTTAACACCTTCAACAATGCCGGCATCTTGCCCAAGATTAATGTAAACCGTTTCTCCGCTTACTCCCACTACATAACCTTCTACCGCAAAGGCTAATTTACCAGCAAGTTCACTGACTTTTTGTGAAAGTACACTTTCCTGGGTAAAGGCACCGTTTATAGTGCAAAAGTATAAGGCGAAAATCAGCAAAAAAATCAAGAACTTCTTCATAATACAAAGCTCCTTTCTTCTACTAAATATTATTTTATCTATAGATTATTTGATTGTCTGGCAGAATATCAAAGAGAGCGTCTGCGTATTTAGGTTGAATTATTATCACTTTCGGTAATTAAATTGATTAGTCCGAATCATTTATCAGCAATTGTGATATCATTGTATCCTATTACATAGCAACCCAACTTTTATCTCGTTTTCTTCTCCATAGATAATATTAGCAATTGAGTATTCATCCATAACATCATTAACCACAATCTCTGCCAACTTTTCCCCTTCAATCCTAATAAGGGCTCCGCTCCCAGGATCCCTTACCTTACGATGAGGTCCCAGAATGTTAAATCTCTCTTCTTTTTGAATTCTCGTGCCACCTTGATTGAGATAAACTGTGCCATTTTGAATATCTAGTACACGAACAGGCATCAGAATATCAAGAAACCCCCGATTTAATTTTGTTATTAATTCATCAATCAATTCAGATAATATATTGCCAGGTATTTGCTCTTTCAATTGTGCTTGTCTAGTTCTATCAGCCGAGCGTCCGAGACCAATAATACGGTCAAGTGATACTATTACAGTATCTGTCCTGTGAACCTGCCTGGTAGCAAATTCTACTGCTCTTACATCGATACTCAATAAAATTTTACATCTTGTGACTTCTGCACCATACCACTCTTGGGTAGTTATAGAGCTATACACCTCAGATAGGGTTCCAATAAGCAGGTAATCTGCACCCAATTGTTCCTCTAAACGTGCCATCTCACGGATAGGAAACCCTCCTGAAATTAACAATTGACGTTCTTTCTCAAATTCATTACCATATTCCCGGTCGAGGATATTGTAATGCTGGGTCTGCACAAGCAGGGTAGTTAATCGCTGGCTTATTTGCCTCGCAATCTCGTTGACGTCAATACCCTCTGCATGTTTTAGCCCCTTTCGAGGAATTATAGGCATGACTGCCAAGGTCGACCTTTTATGGCTGTCAACTCTACGACGGTAAACAGGCACAAACGCTCGTATCCTGACCTCCCAGCTATCATCATTCATTCTATCAGATGACAAAACTTCATATCTCTCTATTAGCCCCTTGGTATGCAAGCGAATTTCTTCTATCACTTCATCCTTTATTTCTGCTCTGGAGAATTTTTCTTCTCCTTCCTTACGAAAAAAATCTTCCAAGGAAAAGCGAATATCGCTCAATGCATCAATTTCAACACCCCGTTTCTGCCGAATTGCTTCAACTAAGCATTTAACAACAGCTTCTTCTGGGGTTCTCCCACTTGAAGTAACAACAACTTCTTCAACCTGTACAGAACCAAAAGCAATATTATTTCCTACAAGTAAAAGCATTAATATACATAAGAATACTATTTTTACACGCATTACTTCCTCCAAAATTTAATGTTTACGGTTGTAAGGTAGGATCTAAATGATCTAAAGCAGGAGATTCCCTAACTTCATTACTATATTCAATTTTTTCAGCTGTAATTTCTTCTTGGGGAATAGTTTTTCCAAGAGCTGTATCTCGTGTAGTTGGACTCCACATAACTATATGACCTATAATAACATGACCTGTGTTGGGATCATTTGCAGACCACTTCTCAATCGTTGTGATACCTTGCAGCTGTACATTTCCATATTGTTTAATAATATTTTCTGAATATTCTCCTATTTGATAAGATTCAATCTCTTCTAATCTTTCAACCATCCTAATACGGTTTACATCTTCACTTTCCTGGATTTTTTTATGAGATTCAAGTACAAGGGTGCTATTGATAAAATTCGTCAAATCAGCAATCGCATTACTCTGTGCAATTTTGCGTGCGGCTTTTACTCGAGCCTCAGAAATTGTGGTGTTTGTATTATTTGTTATTGCCGGTGCCCATTGCCCAAAAGATACAAGTACTTTTTCACCAGTTTCATCCTCCATTACACGAACACCATATACTGGAATATACTCTTCTATGCTGGCAAAACTATCTCCTAATTGTTCCAAAATTGTTTTTTTAACAACATCAGATGTATTTCGTGAAACGACACCTCCATGAGCAATCTGGCGTGCAATAGCCTCGGATCGTTCATTATGAATAATAAGTACACCTACTGAGTTGAGATCCTCAAAATTGGCTAGCACACGAACTCCTGCAAGTGAGCCCAATGCCCTAATTACAGTTGTCTGACTAATGGCATCATGTAAAATCTTTTTTTTCTCGATTTTATTTGCATTGGTATAATTATCCGGATCAACATCAAATTCTTTTAATAAAGCATCAAGTTTCGCCTCTCCAAGGTCAATTGCCTTTTCCACAAAAGTATCAATGCGTTCTTTCCAATATTCCTTATCCTCTAACCCTTTCTCAATTTCAGGAAAATCATCATAGAAGAATTCTCTCACTAGTTTCGTCGAAATATTTTGTTGCTGGTATAGAATAAAATCACCCTTTGCCTCCGTAAAAGCCCGATAAAAAGCCATAATGCGAGCCTGTGCATATTTAACATCATCCGGCTCTAATTTAATATCGCCTACTCCCCAGCCAATATATGCACCTCCAGGATTATATGACGATTGACCAATTTCCCATCCTCTTTCCTGTAAATACTGATCGCGGTTCTGTTCAATCTTGGCACCAATTCCGGCAAGGTCTTCAACTTTCGGAAACATGTTAGAAAAACGGAAAAACTCTTCATTACCATCATCATCTTGCCCTGTATAGCACGTAATGGGAATAATTAGAAGACTCAAAAAAACCATTAACCATAAACCTAATTTGAATAGTTTACTACCTTCCCACATTTTCATATCTTTTACCTCCCATTTTTTATTTTTATATCCACTTAACGGATTTTATAATCATAGTTTCTAGAAATATAAATATTAATAACATTTAAAAGTAAAATCTTAAATTTTCTACATCTTGTATTTTTAACAAGGTTTTGTCAACTAAAAGTTACTCCTATTTGTAAATATAAACAATTTTATACGATTTTCTTACCTCATAACCTGAACAATATCTTTTTCCCTAATCTCTTTACTGGTAAACTTCTCGGTAATTAAAGCCTTTGATAATTTATCTTTTACTATTCTTACCGTTCCTATGGCAACGAGTATTAGCTCTCTATCTAATATTTCATTGGTCTTGGGATCTCGTATTACTTCTCCTTCTTGGTAGATGCGTATTTTGTCCCCTTTTTTAATCGTTGAGTTTTTACCCAGATTGATATAAACCTGAATGAGATCACCTGAAGATGTAGCATTCACTTGCACTACATAACCCTCCAATGGAGTGGCTTCAATTCTGGTAATCCTTTCATCCATTTTTTGTACAAATGCAGTAACAACGCAATCGCAAATCTCTTCAACTGCCGTTAAAAGGTTAGCAGTCGATTTCCTAGAAATGCCAATTCCACCGGGAATAGGAACCGGTAAGCTTGCAGAAACAGCTGAAGCAAAAGTCTTACTTCCTTTATAAGTAGAATAAAGGATTTCGCCTGTGGTTACATCAATAAACCTGATAGTCATGCCTACTTCTACCGATGATTTTCTCACTTTCAAAGGACCAATTTGAAATCCAATACCTGTATTAAAGCTAACATTAGTAATTGTCCCTGTCACTATTGCCTCTGCTCCGATCATCTTTCCTAACTGAACGGCAATCGACTGATCTACCAGACCTGAAAAATTTTGAAAATTTTGTTCCTGAAGAATAGCATCTAACTTAGCTCTTTCAAATACTCTAAAACGATTACTATTGACTAGCGCATTAATCATCAAATCAGTGGTCGCAATTGATAAAGGAGAATCACTTCGCCATGAACAATTTGAAGCAGTAGAGGTAATAGCCACTACTGCTATTTTGGGGTGGTCCCGAGAATAAACAGAAATACAAGTTACAAGAACTAAAATTGCAGTTAAAATAATAATTAATATATCCTTTTTTCTAAACATTTTAATACCTCTCTTACTTTGTATCTTTCAAAAGGAACATATCATTCAATTCATTTGATTCATCTGTTTTAGAGCTTATTCCAACATTAAATTTAACATTGAAAACATAAAATTTTGCAATTAGTTTTTTATTTAATTTTGCTTTGATTTTCAGTCTCTCGTATACATTGTCTTTTTTAATGCAATGCATATACACGTTTAAATTATCTTTACCTCTAATACCTCTCCTTCTTCTAATGGTATTTCACAAGGTGTATTGCTGTAAAAAATACCGAAATAAAAAAGCTGGCGGTCTGGCGACCTTAATAAATGAATTACCTTAGACCCATGACTTTGCGCCCTACCCTTTGGGATAGTTTAGATTTTTCAGCTTTTAGTGAATTTTGTATATTATTTCTACATAAATAAAAAAGGACAGAGTAAAAATAGTTGTATTACTATTCTTACTCTGTCCTTTTACCTGAAAGATTCTTCCTATAATAGATCAGGAAATAACTTTTTATAAAAGTAAACTCTGTAAGGAATTTCCTAAAGATTAGGAATTGCCCCGTCGGTGCTTTTTGGTATAAAGCTCTCCAGAGTTCTGTCCGGTAACAGTCCTTTTGCCTGAAAGTTTCAATACTTTTGGTATTTTGCCTCTTCGGCTCCTTTTCTTTTATGATGGAAAGAAAAAGTCTCTCCTGTTACCTTCATACAGGTTACCATATTAGATTTAATAAAATTTTATACAAATTTTATAGAATACATGCTATAATTAATAAGAGCTAGAAGAACATTAAGGACTTCGGCTCTGTTCAGGCCCGCTACTATCTTTTACCCGAGATAAGCGGGCTTGTTCTTTTATATGCATTATATATAAAAATTAGAATTATGTCAATAATTTATCGTTCTAAAGTTATTGTCTCTGTGCCCAAGCTCTCTTGGCACAACGTTTTGAACAAAATACATGGTCTGATCTTAGCGGAATAAATATTTTAGAGCAGTCCTGGGCTATACATCTTCTTATGGGAATATCTTTAATCCAAGTCCAGTAGACCCAATAAAAAGCTAAAGCCCTACCCGGAGGTATGCATACATGTAAAGATGGATAAAAGTGTGGGGTATTCTCTTCAGGGTAACTCTCTATTTTTATCTTCCTCTTTTTTAATATAATCTCCTCTAGAATTTTTATATCCTCTTCTGTCGGTCTTTG
>JAHLWV010000333.1 GCA_019057735.1 Promethearchaeota archaeon
GCGATTAGAAAGGTGGTGATAAACGCGAGCTGATTCATTTTATCCTCTTCTTCCATTAGTGTACTTTTTTACTTATATTGATCCAAAGATTTAAAACTAAATAATTTCGTGGGAAATCTCAAATTATAAAACTAGAATTCGTATCCGCATTTACGGCAGACACTGATACCACGCCTTCTTATTCTCTTTATTAGTTTTGAACCACACATAGGGCATTGGTTTAGATTTCTTGAAAAACCTAATGTAAGATTTGGGGGAATATGTTTTGCTGGTACAAATGGTTTAATTTTACGAGCTTTCCTAACTTCATCTAAGTTATCTTCATGCAATTTAAATATTATTTCTCCTAGATCCCTTTGGTTTTTCAGTTCTTTTGCTTCCAGTTCTTTTTCTTTATATATTAATTCTGCGATTCTATGGAAAATTAGGTTAATATTTTCTCCAACGGCTGTAGAAGTTTCGAAATACGGAGCGTTAAACTCTTCGCTTAATCGTTCTGCCATAGGCAAAGTTATTTTTCTTTCATTTTCTGGGTTTACCTTGTTTCCGATTAAAATTCTCGGTACTCCAACTGGACAAATGCTGAACCATTCGTTAACGTTACTAAAGGTACTTTCTCGCGATAGATCAAATACCAATAATATACCATCTGCCCCTTTTAAATATAAGCTATGCAGCACGGTGAACTGTTGAGTTGCAAGATCCCAAAAGTTCAGATTCACTGTGGCATTGTGATCTTTCAGCTCGACTTGTTTTTTGAAGAATTGTACACCGATCAATGGTAAAAGGTCTTTTCCAGAAAGGTTTGTAGCAAATTTAGTTAGAAGCTTAGTTTTTCCCACCTTAGGGTCTCCTATAACTATGATTTTATAACCTTCTTTAGAGATCTTCTCATTAATTTCAATTATAATCTTTTTTATAACTTCCCTTTCTTGAAGATCAGTTTGTTTTGGATGATATCTTAAGGCTCCTTTAATCGAATTTAATAGTTTTCGATCATAGTTTTCTATCAGCTTGGTGTTTTCTATTATCGTTTTAATTTCAGATGGAGCCAGATATCTTAAATATCCTTCATTAATGAGGTATTGTACAACGGGAGGATAACCATCTTCAATTCTAAGAGCAATTTCTTCCTTAAATACCTTTTTCGCTATTGGATCTCCAGCTTGGGTCAATTGTCGTAGCAACGGGAAAGAAATATTGCTTTTTAACATTCGGGTATCGTAATCGTGTTCCGCCCATACTTGAATATTTGAACAATGACCCCAAAATTCTTGTTCCGCAGTAATATCGTGTCCTTGACTTGTAATTGCACTCGCTCCTGGGATCATTCTGTTTTGGAATATATGTTTAGCATAAAGATCAGCTGCTTCATCAATTGAGTTAATTTCGTCGTACATCTGCATGTTAGATTTTTGAATATTTAGGGCTAAGCGTATACATTGTACGAATTTTTTACCATTCACATAAATAAATGTTTTTCCAAGCTTCAACTTGAGAGTAATATATTGATTTATCTTAAATTCGGAGAATTTACCTGCAGTTGTAGGGAAATGGGAATTTATCCGGCGCTGCAGTTGAATAAAATTTTCTTCTTTCCTTTTATTTGTCCCTTGTAATTTATATTCATTTATTGCAAAAGTTTTAATCGGGATTTCCCTCAATTTCTTATCAGTTTTTATTCTTTTTAAAAATTCGTCTCGATTTTCCTTAGGAAGAATCCTATCCAATAATATTAACATAGGCGTCTTGCTCTGTAATTCCTCCAACGCTTGAGAACAGCTCGAGACACCGTTAAAATTGAACTGCTTACTGTCAAAATAACTTTTTATAATCCGGATGGTTGGTAGATCATTCGAGATCAATAATACTTCGTATCGTGGTATACGTTGTCTAGGTTCCATTTTTTCTTAGCTGACATATTATGTAAATTTACTCTTGCCTTAATTCAGCAAAAAGTAAACTGTTAATATAAATATAATTTTTGCTCAATTTTGTTTTGTAACTAAAGATTAAAATCTTTATATACTTCTTTAAGAGGGGGCACCACAGGGGAGGGAGATAAGTAGGCAGAAAAAAAAAGTTGAATGTTTTATTCACCAAATTATTTGATTGATACTACTCGTCCGTGGGATGATAGCGATCCTTTTCAATATCTCTCTTTTTTATCATAAGTACACCGTGAATTATTAATCCAACCCCCACCAAAATAAATACCACAAAAATTGAGTTCAAGTCCATCACGCTTGCAACTGTTCCTTCTGATTCCAATCCTTCCAAGTACAAGTTAAAACTTAAAATGCCAAAAAGCGAGGAAATAACGATTACGCCCCCGAAAATTATTGAAATCATCCCAACGAGCAATTTAATGCGCCTTTTTTTAGGGGGATTAAAATAAAAAAAACCAATAAGTAGTGATGAAACGCCAACAATTATAAGGTTTAAGTAAATTGCCGTATAAAAAAATGGGTATAATGTTGAAGATATGATTGTCATGTATAATGGACGGGACACGCAAACGACTACTGTTATTCCAATCGAAGCAAAAATTACTCCCCAAATGAGCTTCATATTTTTTCGTTTTGTGATGATTAGGATTAGTCCGTGTAAGAGTAAAACCGTTCCTGATATCATAAAAGTAGCCAAGATTGGAATATCGTTCCAAAATATATAGATGATTGAAGTTCCCCCAAATCTTACCACGAGCTCAACTATTATTTGCATGGTAGAAAGAATTAGTATCCCCCCTATAATGGTTGAAATTGAACCTAGCACAATAATTCCCTTCCTCGTTCTCCGTGGTTTTAAAGTGAAGGTACCGGTAAGAATGAGGGCTATTCCAAGTATCCAATAATTTATCACTCGCACCGTACCAAAAGTAAATGGAAGACCCATCATGTAAAACAATGGGAATAAAAGAATTGCTATGATAAATGTTCCGATTAAATTTAAGACGACTCCTTGTAATATCCTTTTTTCCTTTGGTTCCATTTTGTCAAACATTTTAATGATCACCATTTAAGCGTGTCTTTTTATTTTTTAATCCTTTCTTATTGAGACCTGGAGAAAGTAAAAAGATTAATGCCAATGTTCTTTGATGATTTCGTTATTAAAATTCATTTTTAATCTTCAATTCTATAATTCCTGCCTTATAAGACTAATGTTGCTTTTAAAATAAAAATTATTTGGTCAAATTATTTTTTAATAAATTTCACACTCACTTTTGTAGGAGTGGACGCCACGGGGGAGGAAGAGAATAATCCATGGAATTTTCATTGAAATCAGACTCTGAATTTACCTTTCAGTTTGATCTATATGATTTAAAAAAAAAAATAAGAATGGAAATTAAGAAATATACTAGAAATACTCTTTTCACTAATAAAGCTTGGATTTAAGAGTAGAATAACATTTTACATCTTATTTTTTTGTTTCCATTATAGGATTTCCTACCAAATCTAATTCACACCGTTTCTTTCTTATCCCGTGCGCCTTCGCGTATATAGTAACCTTTGCTTGCGGCATACACATTTTTAGAATTTTCTCGCTGAGTGAACCTATTTTATTAT
>JAHLWV010000334.1 GCA_019057735.1 Promethearchaeota archaeon
CGCCTATATTATACGATTTTATTATTTCTTTTGCGATGTAATGAAATGATAATTTTGCTGTAAATATTTAAAAGCGGAAATTATTATATTTTTAAACACAATTTTTGGGAATGATTTTATTATGAAAAATGACGTTACAGTCGGGCTCGATTACAGCCACAACAATATGCTTACCTTAGAAGCTTCGAGCTATGCTGATTTCACTCAGTTCCTCTTCAGCTCTGCTTACAAATTAGGGAAAATTGAAGCAGGATTCTATTCATTAGATAAAGTTAAAAATTATAATGCGATTATAATGTCCATACCTAAAAACATTAATCTTGATCCGAGAGAAATAGAAGTATTAGAGGAATATGTGAGAGAGGGTGGAAGTTTACTAATCGTTGGTTCAAGGGGTGGAGAGCACACAAATAGAACTAATATTAACGAATTAACCAGGTTATTCGGATTTGAATTCATAAACGATGAAATTAATGATTCAGTGAATTATGTGAATTTGCAGAAGAGGCCTTTGATAAGTAACTTTCAACCTCATTATATAACTGAAAATCTAAAAAAAATCGTTTTATCAAGTGCTTGCTCTTTAGGAACGCTTAAACTGTCAAAGGAAGAAGAAAAAAATGTGAAAGTAGAAGTAATTGTAAGAGGAGGTCTGAATTGCTGGAGAAATCGATTCGATGGAAAGCAATGGGTGGAAGAGGATTGTCCTAAAGTTCCAATGGTTATAACCTCAGAATATCACCATGGTCAGGTGGCAGCGTTCGGTACTTTATCGATTTTTTCTTCTTTAGGAAGAGAATACGGATTTACTGCATTTGATAACGATATAATAATAGCAAACATCCTACGGTGGCTTACTTTAGATATAACATATGAAGGTAAAGTAATTACTCTAGATTTACAGAGAGATTTATTTCACTGGGGGCAATCAATAGTTAAGCAGAAAAAATGGGGTAATCTCTCAGATGTAATAAATGTAAGTTTGAAGTATTTCAAAGATAATTACAAGACAATCATGAAAGAATTGGAAACTGTGCAACATGATAGGTATCAAAGGAAACAAGAGAAGAAGACAACAATTAAAGAACAAGAAGAAGATGAGATTATATCTCTGCTTCCGAAAAGAAAAAAAGAAGATCTGGACTCAATCATAAGTGCGATTGAAAACATCTCAGGTGAAAAATATGAGCGTACTATAACTGGAGATAGTAAAGATTTTAACGAAGAAAATGAAAAAAACCTTCAAGTTAAGACAGATCTAGGAGACGGTTTACCTGAAGATTTAAATAATCTTACTGTTAAGGAATTGAAAAATTATTGCAAAACTCACGAGATTAATCTTCCAAAGAGTTCTAGAAAAGCTGATATCATTAAAATTATTCGATATGTGTTAGGTAAAGATTAACCTATTCTTTCTTAACTAAAACTACTAATAATATGCTTGCTTTTTAAACCTAAGCAACCTATTTTTAATTGACTATGATTCGCTTCTTATTTGTTTTAGGGTCAAACTGGCAATTGTCTTTAGCTGAACTTGATAATGTACTTAAAAATTCACAATTTAAAGGTCGAATCACAGATTATTCGGCGAATATTGCCATTGTAGAATTTGATGATTTGCATGATGATAGATTATACGCCAATAAACTAATGGAGCTTCAATACATGTTAGGCGGATGCCAAAAAATCGCCGAGATACATGATTTTATTGATATCCAAACAGTGCATTTTGCGTTTCCCTTACAAATCGAAAAGTATAAGCAGGTCGATATAAAGAGAAAAGAAATTCTTAAAGTTGTCAACTCATCTTTAAAAAAGGTTTTTCCTAGTATTAGAAGAGAAAGTTTATTTTTTGCTGTTTCAATTTACCCTAATCTCTATGATGATAATTATTACTCTGATGTGCTCCTAAAACACTTCCTACCTTTTTTAAATAAAGAAATCATGGTCCTATTAAAAGAAAATGGTGCTAAGAAATCCTTATATTATAAATACCCTCAAGAAAATATTGATGCCGGTAATTTAAACCCTATTTTCCCTCATCATGTTATTACATACGGATTGTTCAATAGAGACCGAGCTGAAGTCATTTTCGGATTCACAGAGGAAGGGTGTTACATCGCAAGAACGCTTACTTGTGACGATCCTAACTTTAAAAAACGAATTGATGAGGAAAGACCATTTAAAGAGTTTAAAAGCGCTACTTCACCGAAATTGTCTCTTATAATGTTAAACTTTTTAAACTTATTTGAGCAGAGAGAGAGAAAAACAATTTTGGATCCATTCGTTGGATCCGGGACGATATTGATGTTTGCTTTAATTGAAGATTTTCAAATTTTTGGATCAGATATTGATGAAACTAAAGTTAAGAATACTGAAAGAAACATTAACTGGCTATTGAACGAACTTGAAGAGGAAGCGCCTTATATGATAAACGAGATAATTAAAAGAGTTGACATAAATCAACTATCATCGGTTTTCAATGATGAAAAATTTGACGGGATTTGTACAGAACCAGAATTGGGTCCATTTTACAAGCAAAAACCATATTATACTGAAGTTGTTGACTTGATTGAATCGAAATTGAATCCTTTATTTAAAGCTACTTTTAGAGAAAGTTTTAAAGTTTTAACTCCAAAAGGTAGGATTAGTATAATCGCACCCGTTATTGGCACTATCGATGGAGGAGATGTACAATTAAATGTTGAACAAATAGCTAATTTTTACAAGTTCAAACTAATACCAATGCTAGATTTAAATAGAATCGTAAACAAATCAAATAGAAAACTCCAATTTAAACAAGGGCATGTTAGAGCAATCCTCGATGCTAAAAAAAATCAAATTGTCAAAAGAAAACTTTACGTGTTCGAAAAAATCGATGAATCAAGCTAAACCATGAATTACATAGAAATTCTCGATGAAATAGAGAATGCCATAGAAGGAGAAACGCATTTAGATCAATTAGCAAAGAAAAGAAATGATCCCTTTAAAATATTAATATCGACAATTCTCTCTGCAAGAACAAGAGATTCGAGTACTGAAGAAGTGACCAAGAAATTATTTTCCAAATATAAAACTCCTCAAGACATTTCTAACGCTAATATTGAAATCTTAGAGAAATTAGTTCATAAATCAGGATTTTATAAGGTTAAAGCTGCTCGTATCAAGGAGGTCTCACGGATCATCTCAGAGGATTATATGGGGAAAGTACCAGTTGATTTTGACGAACTAATTTCTTTACCAGGGGTAGGCGCAAAAACAGCGAATTGTGTGCTTGTATATGCTTTTAATATTCCGGCAATCCCCGTGGATACGCATGTACATAGAATTCCAAATAGATTAGGATGGATTCAAACAACTAAACCCGAGCAAACTGAAAAAAGATTGAGAGAAATCATACCAAAAAGCCAATGGATTAGGGTGAATCGCTTATTTGTACGATTTGGTCAAGAAATTTGCTTACCCATTCATCCTAAATGTGATTCATGCCCATTAAATACCATATGCCCCAAGGATTTTACAATGGAGTTAGCAAGGAAGAGTAAAAAGAAAAAGAAATAGTG
>JAHLWV010000335.1 GCA_019057735.1 Promethearchaeota archaeon
TAAAAGTAAGAACTTCGTTTAGTGATCCAGACCTAAATCCTTCTAAATCAATCGTGATGTAGCAAAATCCTAATTGTTTGAATTTAGTTTTAATTTTTTTAATGTTTTCATTGGTCATAACTTTCATAATGTCTTCGGGCATCAGCTCAATTCGTGCTAGTTTTCCTTTGTGTAGTCTAACTCGTAATTGGTTTAAATCGTATGTGTTTCTCAAGAAAGATTCAGCCTCTCTAATCATATCTAACTTTTCCTCGTTGATATCTTGATCGTAGGGTATACGCGACGAAAAACACGCCATTGAAGGTTTCGATTGTACATCTAAGTTAAAGTATTTGCATATCTCTCTAATCTCTTGTTTGTTAATCTTGAAATCTATATAAGGAGTAGTAATATTTAATTCTTTCAAAGCTTGCATTCCGGGCCTATAATCTGAAAGATCGTCGATGTTTGATCCATCTAATATTAAATCGAAATTCCTTTCTTCCTTGATTTTTATTATATCCTTATATAAACCTGTTTTACAAATATAGCACCGATTTTTAGGATTAACCCTAAAATTTTCATCTTTTAAAGGATCACGCTCGATTATCAAGTGCGTTATGCCGTATTTTTTTGCAAATTCGCTAGTTAATTTAATTTCATCATCAGGATAAAGTATTGACTTCTCAGTTACAAGTAGTGTTTTTTTTGCGTATTTATTTGAAAGAAAAGCAAGTAAACTACTATCAACTCCACCAGAAAATGCTACTAATATCTTTTTTGTTTTTAAAAAAGATATCAGGCTTTCAAGTTTGTTTTTTAGATTGTTAGATAAATCCATTGTTATTCTGATAAATATGAATAAGTGAAGCATAAAAAGGTTTTATTTTACAAATAATAAAAAATGGAAACATTTAAATATAGTATTCTCTATATACTATATAAGAAACAGTATTGATAAAATACTATTTTAAAAAATCATTAAAATAAAATAAATGGAGTTAAAAAATATGATAAAACGCGTGAGAGAATTAGACTCAAAGGCTTTAATCGCTTCAAGTAAATTTAGAGATTACGTTGAAAAACAAGAAACTGAGATTAATCGTGGAATAAGTTCACTTTGTATACTATCCATAATTATACAAGCCGGTGAGGAAGGTTCACATGGTTATCAAATCTTAAAAGATTTATCTGACCAAACGAATGACATGTTAGTCATTGTAGAAGGTACTTTATATCCAATTCTTAGAAAGTTAGAATCTGATGGGATAATCGAATCTAAAAAAGAAGAAACTGGTAGAAAAAGAAAATTTTATTCCATAACCGAATATGGTGAAAAAATATACTATTATCTATCAGGGTTTTTTTCCAAACTTACTGAAGCAATAGCGCCTTTATTCGACGTAAAAGTAAATTTAAAACAAGATAAATACCTTTTTTGTCCAATGTGTGCTAATAAAATTGATCTTAGCAACGAAGAACTCCGATTTTGTGATGTATGCGGTCATAATATAGAAAAAGAATTAAATACAAGAGGTTTAAAAAATGAGTGAAAAAATTATGGAAAAAACAATTAAGGAATATTTAAAAGAAGTGAAGGCAAAACTGCCTGATTGGATAAAAGACAAGAAGGAGCATAAAGATATTCTAGCAGAACTTGAAGAACATATTTGGAGTAAAGCAGAAGAATTATCCGAAACTGGACACCCTACAGAAAGTTCAGTAAAGTTAGCGATTACCCACATGGGGGCTCCAGAGAGCATTGCTAAAGAATATAAGCGTCGTGGAACGCCAAAAGTATATATAACCGAAGAAATGTGGCCATTATATACGAAAGTTTTGATGATAGTGTTCTCAGTAATAGTCGCTATAAACATAGTTTCTCAGATAGTTTTTAACTTAATCCTTGGAGGAGATCCTTTCATAGAGGTTCTTGGTTCATTAATTATGGCAATTCAAGGGGGGTTAGTAATATCATTTGTTATTATATCCATTATTTTCGTAGCACTGTCGATGGACGGCTATTTTCCTGAAGACTTTAAATCTAAAAAAGACTTAGCGAAGGAGAAACTTTTAGCTGAAACCGCTGAGGAGAAAGGTTGGCCAATTTCCCAGAAAACGGGTAAACCGTTAAAACCATTCATAAAACCAATCGGTGAAATTATTGGTGGTGAGATTTCAATACTAATTGGATGCATGTTCCTATTTCAGCCATTTCTTACAGATTTAATGGATGTACAATTTCTTATATTGCTTCGCATTTTTGGAGCTTTAATAGCTGCTGAGGGTGCGTTAGACATTTCAAGAGGAATTATTGGTAATCGACAACCTAGTACCCACCAACTTATTCACATCATCACGATCGTCGTTAAGTTGGCACCAATACCATTACTGTTAATCTTGATGAATCAACCTGAAATCTTCCCATTCTTTAATTGGGATGAAGTCACTGAAACATTTGTCAATATAGGAATCGCTTCCGAATTCTATGGCGTTTACAGGAATATTATCGTTCTCTTAATTGTTGGTTCTGTACTATTACTTGCAGAAGATATGTACAAAATATTCAAAATACAAAATTATAAAGTATAAATCAATTTTTTTTTTATTTTTATTAATATTTACAGTAAATTCTATTTTTTGGAGAATTTTAGATAATTTAGAGCGTTTTAGCGGAAATTAGAATTACGATTATTTTTTTAGATTAACCCCGTATAAGTCTAAGCTGACTTAAAATTTTTTAATATAAGAAAAGATTCGGGGATTAACCAAAGAAAAGCTGCAAGAAGCATCATCCATTCAAGAAAGGGTCTTGTCACTGAACTAGGTGGAAATAAAAACAAAATACTTGCTGTAAATGGACCTACCATCATATAGAGCCCTAAAAGTCTTGGAAACATTGACTTTTTTAATTTAACTAGGATAGCAATGCCATTAAATAACGCTCCAAAAGCTAATCCTGCGAATACTATAATTGAAAAAGTAAAATGTAATCCCAACTCGGTAGTTCTATCCTCGCTAAATAACCCTATCCCAAACAATCCGACTGCTCCTGAGAGAAGCGAAAACAAGCCAAAAAACGCGTGTAAATCTATGTAAATACAAAAAAGTCTTTTGAAAATAGACTTATTTGAATTAAAAATAATATTTTTTGTATCTGCAACTAATATTTTTGTTATGTAGAAAAAGACTGGTATAAGAAAGCAAGCAGTTGTCATTGCTATAGCGTCTAAAACGAAAGGAGCGGGAGTATAACGAATTGACCCTAAATCACTAATGTAATTGTCAATTATGTTATAACTTTCTGGACCAAAAAAAAACGCGATTAGAACCCCAATAAGAAGCCCAGGTAAAAAAGTTAATAAACTTACATAAATACATATTTTAATTAATTTTTGATTCAGAAATCGGTTAAAAAGACGATTAATTTTCATAAATAATAAAGTAAGCTGACTCATTTACTTTTAAAATTTGTACTCGTGTTTAAAATTATCTAAAAATAAAATAAAAATAAAAAAAAGTAATAAAAGAAAGCCTTTAATAGGCTCT
>JAHLWV010000336.1 GCA_019057735.1 Promethearchaeota archaeon
GCACTTAAAAAAGGAGATGGTTCTAAGCCAAATCTCGTGAATAAAGCAATTAAGGAGGGAATGGATGAAATTACTATCCAATATGCGAGAGTTCTTAAGCATCTTAGAGCTCATTCCGAAGTCCTTATTGAGCATCAAAAGCTTAAATCACTTTCAAAAAGTCTCCGAAATTATTTGAAAAATTGGCAAAGTAACAAATTAAAGCTTAACGAGATATTAAATTCATCAGATAATACGCGCGAAATGGTTTTAAAAGAGATCAAGGTTAGTTATGATCAAATCCTAAATGTTGGCATATGCCGGTGTCTTCTCGGATTGAATCCTGAAAGTAAAGAATTGAAGAAGGCAAATATAACTGCATTTGATAGGTTTTCTGCTTATCATGAATTTCATAAAGAGGGATTAACTATGAAATTTACAAAATCTGATATTAATGACATTAGAATAGGAATTGAATTAAGCATTAATAAAAATACCTTAAACTTTGATAAAAAATTAGGGCTTTTTAAATCTCTTAATCAAGATAAATCTCATATAATGTCTCCAAATTCCGATAATGATAAAAATCTCTATGGATCCTTCGTTAATCACCCTAGCGAGAATATTCACATTTTAGAAAATTTTAGTTCAATTCTCCAAGAACTTAAAAGTAAATACAAAAATCAGAAAATTACACGTAATGGTATTATTGGACACTGTGAATTGACTTCAAATTTCCGAAAATCAGGTATTTTAACAAAAGAGAGTTTTGAGAAACTGCAGAATTTATTAGGAAGGTCGATTGAACACGAATCTATTTTGGGGTCTTATCGTAAGAATAAGGTTTTAAACATAAGATATAGTAGAAAATTAGCAGAATTTATTGGAATTCTTATTGCTAAAGGATACATAGAAAAAGATCGAATCAGGATTAATTTATCAGGTGTTTGTAAAAATCAAATTTTTTTAGACTATATAAAAGAACTATTAATTGAGATTTTTTTGCTAAAAGAGGAGAGACTATATTTTGGTAAAGATATATCATATATACGTGTTAATAGTATTGTTGTTCTTCATGAATTGATGAAGTTGGGAGTCATCTCCGAAATTTCGAATGTTCCCGTTATTCCCAAATGGATTTTTACAAGAAAGGATTTTATGATTTCATGTTTAAAAGGTATGTTTGAAATAGCAGGTCAAATAATTGTAAATGCAAGAGGATCGTTAGAAATAAGATTTGTTCGACCTGAAGAATCTGCTGTTTTGTGGTTCAAAGATTTGTGTTCCCGATTGGATTTAGAACTCTCACAGGTTTATAATTATCAGCGAAAAATGGAGATCTACTCAAATAATACTTCTGTATCAAAAAAGTTTTATGTTAATATGAGTAAAAAAGCTAGTCTAAGAAAATTTTTTAACTTGTTTTCTACTTTGAAATGGGAGTTGTCTCAAGATAGAATTGAATCTATTTTGGAGGATAGAGGACTTTCTTTAGCTGAAGTGTTAGAATTTAAGTATAAATACGATAAAAGAGATAAAATTTTAAGACAAGCTCCTTTTGAATACAATCCAGATTACTTGAATCAGATTAAAGATGTGAATTTAATACAGAAATTATCAAATTTATTCCAGATTATTGAGGAACAATTATTCAATCTTGATATTTTAAGAGGTTTTAGGTGTTCTATGTTTAGAATTAAGGGTTCTCAAGAAAAAAAATTATTCAACTCTTTTTTTTATCCTTATGAAATTGATTTAAAGAGAAGAAATCATATAATTATCGATTCAGCCTATGGAAAAGAATTGTCCCAGATGGTTCTCGACGCAGAGATTTATTATAAGGATAAGGATGGTGTTTTTAGTATTTCCAATAATATTAAACATTATTTCTTACAAAACTATGCATTTAAGGTTAAACCTCAATATTGTTTTATTTTAGCTTCTGAATTGTTATTATGGTCTGAAGTAGAAAATGATAAACATTATGTTACGGGTCATACAGATTATCTATTATACAATCCAACTAATGAGATATTCTATTTATGTGATTATAAACCCGAGGAGTCGAGTTTTTTACCCGTTATTCCACAAGTTGCAATGTATGGAATTTTATTTAGGAAACTACTTGATTTGAAAAATGATAAAGTGAAATGTATTGTTTTTGACAAATATTCCTCTTGGGAGTTTGATCCTTCAATTCTATATAGTCAAATTCCAACAATAGTTAATAATTTAAAAAGTAAAGGGTTTCCGATAGATCCAATTTGGAGAGTTAATTTTAAATAATCTTACTATGCAATTCTTCATTACTTTTAGTTAAGCAGATGTATTTTGCATTAATACATGTATTTTTAGTATTAAGTTAGTTTGGAAGCATAGCAAAATAAAGATTATAACTCATTTTTAATTATCTAACTAAGATTGAGATGCCTAAAAAAATAGTACCTGAACCGGTAGATGGGCTTAAATTTATCGATGTGCACAATCACTTAGGATTCTTACAGAAAGACAGATTACCATCTGATGAGCAGCAATATCGAGACTTCTTGAAACACGGAGGTGTGTACTTAATAACCAGCTCAATCAATAATAATACTCTTGAATTAATTCTAAATTTTATTAAAGGAAAGGAAAAAATTGGTTTTACGATTGGTTGGGCACCTCAAACTGTCACCTACACACCTAAATCCCAATATGATAGCGATTGGAAAGATTGGGTTGAGCACGTTCAAAATTTTAAAGATAAATTCCTAGCAATCGGAGAAATTGGTTTGGATTTTCATCACGCAAAGACTCTCGAAAAACGAGAAAAACAAGTTATGGAATTAAAGAAAATATTCGAGTTCACAAACGAGTTTAATAAACCCTATGTTCTTCACGTTAGAAATGCTGCTGAGCATGAATTTGATCGAAACCACCCTAAACATCGATATAATAATAGGGATGGGGCGACAAAAGAAATTCTTAATATTGTAAAAGAATTTAATATAAATCCTAAGTGCGTTATTTGGCATTGTTTCTCCGGTCCAGATGAATATGGAATAAGTTTACCCAAACAAGGTTACACCTTATCTGTTCCAAGTTCAGCTTATGGGATTAACAAATGGCGAAGAGTGACAAAACAATCTCCATTATCTGCTTTAGTTACTGAAACAGATAGCTATTACCAGCATCCTTATCTAAGAGGACCGGTAAATGTGCCTTTAAATGTAAAATACTCTATAGCAGCAATTGCTCATTCTCACGATATTTCTCAACAAGAAGTAAGTAGAAAAACTGTTGAGAATGCGATAAAATTCTTCAATTTAAAATTAGATCTACAAAAATCTTAAAATTAAAGGTCGCCCTAATGAAATGGACCTTGAAAACGCTAAGAACTTTGCTACTTCTCTAATTAAAAATCTCTAAATTAATTTTTTTTAAAAATCTTTATCAAAAAATGGTATTAAAGGTGTAATTTTTCCATTAAAGTTTATAACATCAGACGTACTAATAAAAATCAGTCTAAATTTCATTTAAATATAATCCAAAAATTTTCATTGTAAAG
>JAHLWV010000337.1 GCA_019057735.1 Promethearchaeota archaeon
TATATTAAATCATCGGAGAGTAGTACATATTTTAGCTTTTTTTATTAACAGAAAATTGAATTAAGTTTTATATTATAACTAAATGTGCCTACTAATGCAATGCCATGCTCCCTCTCGTTTCTGATATTTATTATAAAAAGCTTTCTTCTTCTTTTATTGATATTTCTAAATTCTGTACTCGAATATGTTTCAGAACAAAAAAAAATTCAGGCTAGAACTCAAAGTGCTGTTTCGAAAAATAAAAAATAAACAATGTAACATCCAGAAACGACGATATTTTTTCGAAAAATCTCATCATTCCAAGAAATTTTATATTTGCTATTTCATACTTCTCGTAAATCTCAGGCGTATTAATTTATAAGAAATTTCTTTTTAATTTGCACCATCTAATCCAATTTTTTGAAGTTATTTACCTATTGAATCTTTTAATAAATGTCTCTGAATTAATAATTTTTAAGCGAGGGTCTACTTCTTGAAGATATTTAAAATGAGAATCATCCGAGACCAATATAAGGTTTTTATCAACAGTAATAGTACCAATCAAAATGTCAACCGTGGGTATAGGAGTGCCTTTTTCTCTCAACAATAATGCATTTTTAAATCCTTGCTCATAATGTATGGACGAAGGGTATATTACTGAAATCTCCTTATATTTTAAAGCTATGGGAAACTCAATAAGTGACAGAATAGTAGTAAATATAATGCCTTTTTTAAATGGTCTTATCGTCAATTTATTACATTGTATTAATACATTAGTATCCAATAACCACATTACTTATCTGAACTCCTCTCTAAATCTTGTAAACGATTCAATCTCTCTTGTTCCATTTTTTTTGCTTCTTTATAAAACAAAATTTCTTCTTGTTCATCTAGTTCCTCAATTTTCTGTAGCAATTCTGGATTTAAACGTTCTCTGAAATCTTTAATAGATATAACATCAATTTCTTCTACTTTTTTTAGATATTTTACGATGGATTGGCGTAAGATTTCAGTCCATTTAATTTCAGGATGTTCTTTCATTTTTTTATGAATATCATCATCAACACTAAAAGTAATATTGGTCATAAGGTACTTAAGTATAATCCCTTATTTAAGTTTATTCCTTTATATTATTTTTAAGCCTTAAAAAGTAAGAGGAAAGACATTGCCGCCAATCTCGTTCATGCCGCCCAAAAATACAAGTCTCACTGTGGTTCATTTAGAAAAGAATATGTTATCTCATTATCAGAGAAAAAAAAGAAATAAGGTTAAAGAATACTAGATTTTAAAAGCAGAACAAAATAAGGTTTCCAGTTTACGACGCCGTATACACGTACTTTAAACAACAAATAATCCGCGAAAAAAATAAAGACGAATTAGAGAAAATCAAAACGCGACCAGAAAGGCACGCATTCGTTAAACGAAAACTCAATGAGTCTCTGTGACCTCCTTCATTTCTTATTTTGAATTTTTTTTAATTATTACATGATCATCAGCAAATTCTTGAGTTCAGGAATAATTAAATGATTTTCAACTATCTCTTATACCCGAGTTTTTCTAATAATGTTTCAGCAATTATCGTAAAAATTAGTCCTATATTCCTTGATTCTAAAGCTGATATTTCATAATAACCCATTAAGCGATGTTTCTTTACTATAGAATCAGCTATAGCCTTTGAACGCTCGAGATGCTCCGTTAAATCTGCTTTATTTCCTAACAACATAATTGGACTATCATTATTTTGTTTTCTGATTACTCCCATCCAACTGTCAATTTCTTTTAATGAGTTAAGATCTGAAATATCAAACATGATAAATATCGCATTGGAACCATGTACGTAATAACTAAACATTTTTTTGAAACGACTTTCAGGATTATAAATCCAAATTGAAAATCTGACAAATTCCTTCTTATTACTTGAATTAAATGAATAATCATAGCACTTAAAATAAGCACCAGTAGATAATACGCTATCCTCTTCAATACCTGTGAAGTAAGGTGATTTAGCAAAAGTAGATTTACCCACACCTTTCTTCCCAATTAAAGAAATCTTAAAATAGTAAGTTGGTTGCTCTTCCACAGAAATATCTCTCCTCCTCAAATAATTACTTTATTTCGGACAATAATAACTTAAAGCAATAACTATTAATCTCTTACTTTTTATTTCAATTCCTATTTTTCTAATTAAGTCTTAAGAAACTGTGTTTACAAAGATACCGAGGAAACTTTTTCCTAACTTCTTCAATGCGGCTTTCGTGAATTCACCCCTCGTCATATCACCTTCTTTATACTCAGACCAGAAGTTTTTGATTTGAAGCCAATCAGTCCCGAGGTTATCCTTCATGTAATTCTCGACATCATCGATTCGGTCCATTTAATACTCCAGTATAACACCCACCGTTTCAATATCAAGCTTTATCTTCGATGTATCCTCCTTAATTTGACCCGCAAGCTCGTGTGTCTTAGTAAGCGATGCATCGATTTTTTCTAATTGCTTCTCCAGCTTCCTATGCTCGCGATAAATTTTCTTTGATAACTCATATTGCCGTTCAGCGGGGGTCTTTCTTCGAATTTTTATAAGTTTAACTGTTTTAGTATCGTTCTTCTTTTTTATTTTCCTAGAAGCAAATAATTTCTTAATATTTTTTCCTAAGTCGAACAATGCATCAGCAGACTTCTGGATAAACATTTCGAAACCATCCCCCATGCTATTCAATGTTATCGTAAAATCATTTTTCTTAAATTTGGGCTTCTCTGGTTCAAGTTTCTCCTCGCGAGCCGGAGTGTCAATATTTGGATCTTCCATAATCATTATTTCTGTTTGGTTTTATAAAAATATTACTTATAATTTGGAAATTCGTCAAAGAATATCAAGTCAAGAAAGGATAGAATAAAGAAGGTTGTTATAAATTTAAATTAAAAAAATCACTTCTATTTAATATGAGCAAAAATCCCATTAAAAAAGGAGACAAACTTAAAATTTATACTGATGGGGCCTCACGTGGTAATCCCGGCCCATCTGCAAGCGCTTTTCTCTTCGTCCATAACGATAATGTTATCCATAATGAATGTGGTTTTAATGGAACTGCGACAAACAATACTGCTGAGTATAAAGCCATAATTAACGCGTTAAAAGTTGCTGAACGATTCTCACGAGGGCACATTCAAGTGTATTCTGATAGCAACTTAGCAGTCCAGCAAATCAATAAGAAATGGAAAATCAACTATCCACACTTATCGAAACTGTGCAGCGAAGTCTATAAACTTCGTGAGAAATACGAAAAAGTCGAGTTTTTCCATGTGGGAAGGAATCATCCCTACATCCAAAAATGCGATAAACTGTGTAACGAACGATTGGATGCTGAAGGATTTAAAAGCTAAAAATAGCCGCTGAAATTATTTTCGATTAATTATTTTACTCAATTTTAGATATTTACAAACTCTTTTGGAAATTGGCTATAAACTTTTTCAGCAGGTATTTCATTTCCCGTTGAATGTAAAATCCACTTATAATTTCGTTCATTATCAGCTACTCCAT
>JAHLWV010000338.1 GCA_019057735.1 Promethearchaeota archaeon
TAACGTCAGCGAAGCCTGAAATAGCGAGGAGAACCGAAAAAGCTTTTTTCGATAAGGGTATAATTATCTCGGGGCTCTTTCTTTTTTTAATCCTTTTTTCCACTTTTTATTATGATATTATAATGGGAATATTTGGTAATTGAGGTAATAATAAGCAATTAATAATTTAATGTTTTTAAGAATAGTTAAAGGAGGAAGGTGTAATCTAGTATTATTAAGAAAAAGTAAGACTAATAAGCAATTAAATTAAAAAAATATTAAGTTTTACAAAATCAAATTACTATTCTATTTGCAAAAAAATGCTATTTCTATGATTTTAAGTATTACTAAAAGAAAAGGTGATTTGTCACTTATAGGTAAAGATAAAGTAATTGAACACAAAAAAGTATATGACTAATATTTTCTTAAATTGTCATATCAATTTCATTTAATTATAGCCAGCTCAGTATTCACGACTTATTCTCTTTATCTAATTATTAAGTTTAATCTGTTTAATTTTGAATAATTCATTTACATGAATATAATGCTATCTTCACAATTCCTATATCTCTTTAAATAATAATGCGATTTATGTATCAAACCTCTGCTAAACCACAGTTTGCAAGAAGAACAGAAAAAGCGTTTTTTGATAAGTGTTTTATCATTTCAGAACTTATTCTTATGATAATCTTTTTCTATTCCTTCTACTTTGATAATTTAATAGATTTATTATATCTTTAAGAGCTTTTAATTTAGCTCATTTCCTTTAGTAATCATTGCATTTGAGAATCTAATTTCCTAATAGTTGTATGACAAATATCTAAACACCCTTTTAATATTTCCTCTGAACATTTATCAGGAGAATCTTGTGATGAATGAATATATTTACAATCCTTATTTGAATGAAAACAAGCTACTTGAAATGTACTTTTTCTGCTCAATTTTTTAAAAACTCTTTGATCACTTCTTGGTTCAAATGATTTTTTATATTTAATTAATGGAATGTTTAATTGATTTGCTGATTCTCCAATAATATCATTTAAATTATTATTCATTTTTTTTTTTATTAAACCAATTTCATCAATAAGCCCAATATAAGTCCCCACCATATCGATATTAATACCATACGATCTATTCAAATCATTATTTTTTTTAAGCTTTTTTAAATGAGTTTTATAAAAACTTTTCGAACCTTTAGTGCCCCATTCTTCGGCTCCAGTCCAAATAAAGATAACATCTATGTTTTCGAGGGGTTTTTTTTTTACTTTTTTAACTAATTCAATCAAAATGGATACACCACTCGCATTATCTATAGAACCATATACTTTTTTAACATCAAAAAGCAGAATAAAAATAAATAGTATTATAATAAATTGAATAATTGAAGAAATAACTGTTAAATTGATTATTATTAGAGAATAAGTTTGATAAATAAAGTCGATAATTAATAAGGAAGAAACTAAAATCATAATTCCTAAATAGGGTAAGATAATTGCTTTAAAAAGGAAAAAAAAGAAATTTTGTAAATTATATGGTAATATTGATGCAAAAGAATCATAATGAGCGGAAAATATAATTGTCGGTTGAGGGTGGATTTTTTTTTTTGCTGAAATTATTGTATAAAGATTTTTAGATTCCTCTTTTTTAATCAAGGAGAATCTACGAGTAACTTCAAATAGATTTCTAATTATATAATATGCAATTAGTATTAAAAATAATCTAAATAATAATAAATAAGAAATTAAAAGAGTGTATAATATTCTCATTATTACTCTTCTATATCCAGTAAAGCTAAAATGTTCAATTTTAGAATCAATATTCTCTTTTTCCAATTCACTCTTGATGTAATTTATAGCTCGTGTTTCTCCTGTTGTTGAGGCTGAACGGTTAAAAGCTAAGGATTTAACATGCTCAAGAATTTTTTGATTATTCGTTGAACTCAATTATTGTTCTACTTCCTTTTAATTATTAATTTTTAGTATTAATTTTGTTATCCTATCAGGAATTATCAATAAATTGAATGGATGTCAATTATTAAATATTATTACTATTAAGCTGTCTATAAAAAAACATTTTTTAATTATTATGCGATTATTAGAATATATTAAGAAATATTGGTAAAAATTAAAAATTTTAAACTATTCTTCCGCCTTGAATTAACCGCGATAAACCCTTACGCTTAGTATTTAATTTAGAACCAATGTCTTTATACACGATATAAATTTCAAATTTCTCTTTTTGAGCTTGCCCTTTCAGAACTTCAATTTGGTACACTAAGTCGCCTTTTTTATTTTGCTTGTGAGATAATACTCTTCCATAAATCGCATAAAATTTGAATTTATAATGATTTCAATCATATTAATGAAATCTCAATAAAGTAAAAAAAAAAATGAAAAAGCTTATAAGTTTACAGAATTTAAAAAGATATATATAAATCTAACCTAAAAATCGTAACACTAAAAATCTAAAATAAAATAGATGATTAAAAAATGGAAATGGAAAAAAAAAATTTAGCAATTATCGTACTCTCAATTGCATTAGTTGCATCCGGAGTTGGAAACATTTTATTTGCACTTCCAGGGTGGCTTCAACAACCACCTCCTCCAGGACAAGATATAGTATCCGGTACCATTTCAGGTCTTGTACACATGGATCCTCAATATGCTTATGATACTGCTTCGAGCCAAATAATTGAGAATGTATGTGAACCTTTTTATGTGGTAAATTGGTCAGATCCAGCATACCCTACAATTCCACGTTTAGCGACTGCAATGCCCAACATCACAAACGGTGGTTTAACTTATACAATAACCCTTCAAGAAGGCGTTACTTTCCACGATGGTACAGAATTTAACGCAACAACTGCCAAATGGACTTTAGATAGATATGCGTACTTTATAAACTATTCTGGTAACGCTTATTTGCCAGCACCTTTTAACGTACCTTTGCCAGACACTGTGATTGAAACTCAAACAGCCATTTTATATACTCTCGCCGACGGGACACCTATCGTTAACGAAACGGTCATAAATAGTGATTATGAGATATCTATTCACTTAAATGAAAAAAAGGCATCTTTCACAGTACTTCTTGCTTTTTACGGATGGTCTATGCTATCACCTAAAAGTGCACCCGCACATAGATACTATAAAATCGACGAAATACTCGTAGGAACTGGTCCATTCGAACTCGTGAGTTATAAGGTATTGTACGAGATGAAAATGAAAAGCTTTGAAAATTATTGGCGAGGAGCTTCACAAATAGACACTGTAACTATTGTTATTATACCTAGTATACCTACCATAAATCAAGCTTTCTTGTCTGGTGATATAAATGTATTATTAGGTCCAGATAAACCCTTCTTTGATCAAATTAAAAAAGCTGATGGAAAGGATCTTCATTTGATAGGAAACACATTGAGTGCTACATGGGTTACATTCAATTATCTCCACATGGATAAACCTATGAGGCATGCCGTATCGTATGCACTTAATTACTCGTATATTATCGATGTTGTTTACGATGAA
>JAHLWV010000339.1 GCA_019057735.1 Promethearchaeota archaeon
ATGCAGCAATAGTTGAAACTTCTGTAATGATGTTTCTAGTACCAAAACTCGTTCACGAGGAATATATTTTAGATGAAGGGATAGAAAGTGTTCCATCATATCATAGATTTCCACCCGTTAAGGATTTAATTCCTAAATCTGGCTGTATCCATACTGCTCGTTCTAGTTCGTCACAGAAAGGAAGTAAAATAGTAGAAAATGTATTAATAAATTTAGAAAAAATAATTTATAAAGAATTTTAGTGGAAATATTCTATTTGTAAAGGTGGGAATAAGGACCTTTCCACAACAAGTCCTGTTTAATAACTTACGTAAAATAAACTAAATGCCATTTGATAGAACATATTTAACAGGGCAATGTTCATAGTGAGGTGGAATTTGAAAGGTTGCTTGAGGCAGAATCTCTTTCCTCAAGAAACACGAAATACATATAAGTCCATACAATTTGGTTGAGTTTGCTAGGTAAAATAAAATTCAATATTGACAAAAGATTGTATGGTATATGTAAGCAGGTATACGAGGTGAAGGCCATTATTCTTAACTAGGGATAGGGAGGTCTGACATATTGTTATAGCAGAAGTCAGCAGAAGCCATATTAGATGGCTAATACCAGTGAAGGGCTAAACATGAAGTGGGGGATTAACTTGGCTAGTTCGTGATACACATTATGAAAGCAGAAAACTCTTAGAAAAGTTTGTCCTGAAAAGAAAGTGGTGTAGCTACCGACTAATCAGGAAGAGCCGAGTATGTATGTATCCACACAAACCAAAGAAAAATTCCGAGGAGAACAAAATAACGATTTAATGGAGTGGGCCTATCTAGACCAAATATGCTAAAAGTACTAAGGAGGGTTAAGAAGAACAAAGGAGCTCTGGGTATAGATAATACAACAGTAGAAAATTTTAAACTCTATCTTTGTCAGAATTGGTTATCCATTCGTGAGTAACTACTAAAAGGAGACTATAAACCTCAATCTGTTCTTCGGGTAGAAATTTATAAACCCAATAGAGGGAAGAGACTATTAGAAATACTTACAGTCATTGACCCTCTCATCCAACAGGCTCTTCATAATAAACGAATCCATATTTGCATAACCTCTCAAAATATCAAAGGATTTAAGATTAAGAGTCGCGAAATAACTTCAAGAAGTAATGGACAAAATATAATAAAGTGAATCTTAAAACTAAATATGTATTTAAGAAGATGGATAGGACATTTCTCTCTATCTGATACCCCCTATATTCTAAAGAGACTGGAGGCTTGGATTAATTAGAAGAAGATTTCGTATGTGTCTATGGAAACAATGGAAGAAGGTACGTAATAAATATCATAATCTAACAAAATTAAGCCTTTCGGACTGGGAGCTCTTAGTTTAGCCAATACCCGCAAAGCTTACTGGCATATAGCAGGTGATTCTTCAAATAGTGCTCTACCAAATGTCTACTGGGCTAATTTTGATCTTATGAGCCTAACAAATCGTTATTGTGAAATTGGTAGTACTTTGTGAACCGCCGTATACCGAACGATACGTAAGGTGGTGTGAGGGAAAGGCAGATAAATTAATTATCTACCTTTCCCTTGATTAAAGTTAACTGTAATCTATTTTAGTAGAATAAGGAGGAATAATTTATATGTCATTATACCGGACGTGGTTGGAAATAGAAAAATCATTAATTAAAAATAATGTAAAAAATATTAAAGCGAGAATTCCAGGAAACAAATTATTTTTGGGAGTAGTTAAAGGTAATGGCTGGACTTGTGGGACTGTCCTGTATGCTAATTGCTTAGTTGAAGCTGGCGTAGATTGGTTGGGGGTGACAAACATAGAAGATGCACTTTTACTTCGGAGAGAAAAAATAAATTTGCCAATTTTATTATTGTGTGAAATTCCGAGCGGACGGATTAAAGAAGCGCTCAAAAATGAATTACGATTAACTGTTTGTACAAAAGAATTTGCTAAACAATTATCAGACAAAGCGGTAAAACTAGGCCTTAAAGCAAATACGCATATTAAAATTAATACAGGTTTAAATAGAATTGGTGTTTCCCCAAATATGGTACTTGTCTTTTTAAAGTATGTTTCTAACCTGCCAAATTTATATTTGGAAGGAGCATTTAGCCATTTTTCATGTGCTGAACAAATTGGCAATAAAGAAGCGAAGCAGCAATTAAAAATATTTCAGGAACAAATAAAAAAAGCTAAACAAATTGATATTGATTTTAATATTTTACACATTGCTAATACTGCTGCTACTTTAAGTTTACCTGAAACTCATTTAGATATGGTAAGAATCGGAATGGGCATAGCTGGTCTTTATCCCAGTGATGATTTTAAAAAAATTATAAAACTGTATTTTCCATTAACCTGGAAAACTCAAATTTCTTATCTACGAAATGTAATGCAAGATGAAACTGTAGGGTATTGTGGCCGCTATAAATGTGAATTAAAAACAACCATTGTAACCATTCCAATTGGTTATGCCGATGGCTTGAGTAAAAAATTTGAAGGCAAAGGTTTCGTTCTTATTAGAGGCGAACCATTTAGGATTATAGCAGTATGTATGGACCAGGCAATGATTGATTTGCAAGGAACTCAAAACGATTTAAAGATAGGTGAAGATGTAGTAATTCTGGGTAAACAGCAAAGAACATATCTTGATCCGGAAGTAACTGCCAACCAGATAGGAACCTGTGCAGAAGAGTTGATTTGCCAAATTAACCCGAGAATACCTAGAATTTTTAAAGATTAAAGTTTTAAATTGTAATAATAAATTATTATGTATATTCATAATATTAAGGAGAATAGTTAAGAATTTTATTTATTGAATCTGTAAGAAATATAAAATTTATAATTCGAAAGGAGAATAATTATGGTTTTTAATTCTCATGGACGCTTGCGTTCAGTACTGCTTTGTAAACCAACCTATTATGAAATTTGTGACTTTAGTGAAGTTGCTTCACAACATTTAAAGAAAGGATTTAAAGTATCCAGAAAGGTTGCCACCGAACAACATCAGGAATTTGCAGAGGTATTTCAGCAATTAGGAATAGATATTAAATGGCAAATTGCCCAACCCGGGCATCCTGACCAGGTAGCAACCAGAGATTTTGGGGTTAATACAGCAAAAGGCGTATTAATCGGTAATTTTCGTTATGCAGATAATGAAGGAGATATCGAATTAGCTATTGAAACCCTTGAACAGTTAAAAGTGCCTATGATAGGGAGAGTGATGCATGGTTCGTTAGAAGGTGGCGATTGCTGGTATTTAGATGAACATACCCTGGTGATAGGAATAGGAAATCGCAGTACAATGGAGGGTGTAAAGGAAGCAGAAAAAATACTTGAACCCTTTGATATTAAGGTTATCCCTGTACAGTTTGAAGCAAAATGGAATCATCTGGATATAATATTTTCAGTAATTGCCCCCAAAACAGTTATGTTATGTCCCGAGGCTTTGCCAGATGATTTCTTAAAATATT
>JAHLWV010000053.1 GCA_019057735.1 Promethearchaeota archaeon
GGTAATTCCGAGAGAATTACCTTAAAAATTTAAGGTAAAAATTTTAAAGATATAGGACCTAACTATTTTTGATAATAAAGGAAAAATTATAAACAAAATAAAATTAGAGCCTTAAAGTGTAGGATATGGACTCATCAAATGAAGAATGGCGGGAAAAGTGGAAGGAGAAGGAGATTACTGCTGAGGATGCGATAAAAAAAATTATTCCAGGCAATAGAGTTTTTATAGGTTCTGGATGTTCGGAGCCACAATTACTTACTTCAGAATTGATAAAGCAGTCTGAAAAGTTAATAGATACTGAAATACTTCATTTCTTAACTATTGGTCCTGAGAAGTATTTCACTGATAAAGCTGAGGATCTTTTTAGGCATAATGCGCTATTCATTGGAAAAACTCTTCGCGAGGAAATCAATAAAGGACAAGCGGACTATACACCTATCTACGCAAGCGAAATCCCTGAACTGTTTTTATCGGGTAGAAAACACATCGATGTCGCCCTTATACAAGCTACACCCCCCGATTCTTATGGATTCTGTTCTCTTGGTATTAATGTGGATATAGCAAAACCTTTAGCCCAATCGGCTTTTTTAAATATTGTTGAAATGAATCCTCAAATGCCCAGAACTTTAGGTAATAGTTTTATTCATATGAAAGAAATAGATCATTTTGTTGTTAACGACGTACCTTTGTTGGAATTTCAGTTCGATGAACCTGACGAAGTTGCCGAGCGAATCGGAAGAAATTTATCAAATATTATAGAAAATAAATCAACTATACATGTAGGGTTTGGCGATCTACCAAACGCGGCATTAAAATTTTTAGGCGATAAAAAAGACTTAGGGATGCATTCTCATTATATTACGGACAATGTTATTCCTTTAATCGAACAAGGGGTTTTAACTTGTAGAAAAAAAAACTTTCATCCTGAAAAAATTATTACAAGCTTCGCTTTGGGAAGTAAAAAGCTGTACGATTTTGTTAATAATAACCCATTTATTGAATTCTACCCATCAGACTATGTGTGTAATCCTAAATACATAGGAATGAATAAAAAAATGGTTTCAATAAACTCAGCTCGACAAATTGATCTTACAGGACAAGTAAACGCGGCGACTGAAGGGTATAGATTCTATTCTGGGATAGGAGAAACTATAGATTTTATGAGAGGCGCTGCTTTTTCTAAAGAAGGGAAACCCATAATTATTATGCCATCTGTCTCTCATGATGGTAAAAAATCCAGGATTTTACCTCATCTAGATGAAGGTGCGGGAGTAATGTTATCTCGAGGAGATGTACATTATGTTGTAACTGAATGGGGGGTAGCATATCTTCATGGAAAGACTATAAGAGAGCGAGTGCTCGAACTAATATGCGTGGCTCACCCTGATTTTCGCCAATGGCTGCTAGATGAAGCTAAAAAGTTGAATTATGTTTATTCAGATCAGATTTTAGCATCCGACGAAGAAGGTAGAATTTGCAGATACCCTTCCGAGTATGTGACCACATCTACTCTACGAGGAGGAGAAATGATTCAAATTCGCCCCGTAAAGGCAACAGACGAACCCTTATTAAAAGAGTTGTATTATTCCTTAAATGAAACAGATCGTTATTTGCGATTTTTCGAAGTTAGAAAGGAATTCTGCCATTCAAAGACACAAAACGAAGTAAATATAGATTATAACAATGTTTTTTCAATAGGAGCCTTTATCGGCGATGTAAGAAAGGAGGAAATGGTAGGAAACGCTACATATTACTTAAACCCCAAATTAAATATGGCAGAGTATAGCTTTTTAGTTAGGGAGGACTATCGAGGGAAAGGGTTAGGATCCTTCTTATACCAACACCTTATAATTATAGCAAGAGAAAAGGGCCTAAAAGGGTTTTACGGTAATATTCACATTCAAAATAAAAGTACAGTGCAGATTATAAGGAAAGGAGGTTATACCAAGATAAAACCTCCCGAAGCGGGAGAAAAAGAATTGTTTTATGAAGTTTTTTTCGGTAAAGAGAATTCTATGGACTGAATAATAAATATTTTTAACTTCTTTATTTCATTTTTAGAATTAGATACTTATGAAATTTAAGTACACAGACCATCACATTCATACTAGGTGGAGCTCAGATATTCAGAAAAGTGGCCCCGTCTTCAACGATTATATTAAAATTGCTGAAGAAGAGGAAATTAACATATGTTTTCTCGAGCATTACGAGCTTTATTCTATCGAAAGAGACAAATCAAATCCCTTCTATAATGACAAGATAGACGATTACCTTGAAGAACTTGACGATTTGAAAGGAAGTTATAAGTTTATTCTTAGCGGTCTCGAAGTAGAATATTATCGCGACAGAGAAATCGATTTATTAGAATTTATGGACGATTATGAAAAAGAGCTCGATTTTATTGGAGGTACTCTACATGAATGGATTTATAACTACCCAATAACTAATAGAGAAAAATTAGTTCAATTATTAGAAAAAGTACAAATGAAACAAGTTATAGACGAATACTTTGAAATCAGTAAGATGATGATCGAATCAAAAATATTCAAGAATATATGTCACATAGATACAATTTATCGATACCTAAACGAACATGATATTAAACCATTAGAGGATTGCGATATTTCAGATGAACGAGTTCTTAACTTGGGGCGTTTATGTATTAAAAACAAAATTAGCATTGAATATAACTTATCAGGTTTACATTTTCCCATTGATCGCCCTTTTCCTTCTAAGGAGATTGCTAAGAAGTTAAAAAAAGAAAGAGCGAGATTTTTCGTTGGGTCAGATTCTCATTCTGTTGAAATTTTCCAAGAAAACATCTCTGAAGTTAAAAATGCTTATAAATTTTTAGGTATACCATATTAGAAGGCATATGAAACATGAAACCAAATTTAATATTAAAAAATATTGATGCTTGGGACAAAAGGGTTATTTTAAAATATAATGGATTTGGTGGAATGTTATTTACTAGACTCTTAAAGATTATTTCGTTTCTGGGAAGAGAGACTTTATGGATGTTGTTAATGGTTTTTTACTTATTCATCTTTTACGATTCTTTTTTGTTTTCAAGCATTTCAGCTGTCTTTTTAATCGGCGTATTAATAATTGCCCCTATAAAAAAACTAATAGGTAGAGATAGACCTTTTGAAGCATTAAAAAATATTGAAGTTCTCGAAAGAGAACCGACCTCTAGAAGTTTTCCATCATGGCATTCATATAATATGGCGTCTCAAGGACTTCTATTTGCTTCTTTGTTAAATACACCGATGATGGTAATTATCGTTGTACTCATTGTTATATTTGTATCTTTTTCTAGAATTCAATTAGGAGTTCATTACCCCACTGATGTAATTTTTGGTGCTTTCATAGGCATTTTCGGTTTTTTATTAGCGAGATTCGCTTTAGTTCCTCTTTTTCATAGTCTATTGATTTTTTTTGAGCAATTTAATACAGGAAATATCTACAACCAAGTAATCAATCCCTTACTTTTTGAAAATGTATTTTATTTGATATTAGTTATTGGACTGCTAAGTATAATCACTTACTTAGTCATCTACAAATTGATTGCGGAACTTTACAAAAAATCAAAATAGGTTTAGGGTTTGAATAAAAAACATATACCAAGCATTATTCGCAAGTTTGTTCAAAAAAAGCTATAGGTTTAACTTTTTCTTCTTATCGAACAACAACTTCAATTCGTCAAGAACTTTTAACCTTGAATCCCCAGGCCTACCTGAAGCTTGGTTAGGTGGTGATAGTCCAATGGGAATACCATTCTGAGCCATTTGAAATGCACCACTTTCGATGGCTCTCAATCTACTATCTAAATCAGATAATTGCCTTGAAAGACTTTCGGATAGCCTAATAACAGCATTCATAGTTTCTTCCAAAGTTTTTCCTAATCCTTCCACTTTCCTTAGTGTGGGGTTAGTTAAGGAGTCGGTCGATTTCATAACTTCTTTAAGATATTTAGAAAACTCGGGTTCGTTGGTAATTAAAGAGTAGATTGAAGTTAGATAAGCTTCGTAATCGTATCCGAAAGATGTCAATGACTGGTTTAAATTATCTTTCAGAAGTTCGATGTTAAGAAGTGTTTCAGTGTCATGCTTTAAATCGGGGTCAAATTTATGTATGTATATTAATACAAATGGGTCTTCTTCTAAAATCGTGAGTGTTTTTAGAATTTGCTCGAAGTATTCAAAAGACTCTGAGAACCTCTCAGAATCCTGTAAATCAATGACATATATTAATAAATCAACTTCTAAAAAGTATTGTTCTGGATTTTTTAAATACTTATTTCTGAACGTCTCTTGTCCGCCAAAGTCCCAGATAAACAAATCTAAGTCAGAGTTTTCTGACTTGATATGACGGCGATCCACTCCTTTAGTTGGTTTCAAGTTTGCTAAATCGCTAATACCTAACCGCCCTCCAAATTTGTTCAAAATCGCAGTTTTTCCAGCGTTATCTAATCCAATAACGATTATTTTTTGAGCAGATTTCCCAGTAACGATTTCATTCGCATCTGTTAAATTTGTTATTATGGAGCTAATTATAATCGCTTTGTTCAATGCTTTTACAAGATCAGGATTTTCTATCCGTATTGTTGCAGCTTTCCCCTCGATTTCTTTTTGTAGTTTAGCATCTTTACTAGAATCCTTGGTAGATTTAATTTTCCTTAACTTAACAAAAGGGTTCTTTCGATCTAATTTGGAAGTATCCTCAATAGTAGATAAATCCAGAACTTCTTTTAGTAATTTTACGTCTTCTTTAGACATGAATTTGAATGAGTTCAATGGGAGCTTCTTAATTTCTTCAATAGTCTTCAATTTTCCTTCTTTAGCTAATTTTGGATCTAAAAATTTTGAAAATACTTTAATAATTTTAGAGATATCAACTGACATTTTATTAATATTTGTCCTAGTTAGTAGTTATTATTTAGAGAGTGTTTGATAAAATAATTAATTTTACTAATCTTTTAAGTTAATAGTTAAATAGACTAAGATTTAAATCTTCACTACCGCTATTAAATTAATTAAATTAAGATTTAAATATGTGGTTTCTTTTAAATAGTATACTGAAACTGAATAATCCCAATAATTATATTTAAATTACCTAGTCGATATGCCGTCAAGCTTCGAAAACAATGGATTTTTCGATGAAAAGGAAGAAGAGTCTTGTTGCGACTCCCCCAAAATCAGTGAGGAAGATGGATTTTATGTATGTATGAATTGTGGTTCAGTATATGGTAGAATTCTCGATGATTCTCCTCGCAGAGCGTTCACACAAGAAGAAATCCAAAAAAGAAAAAGTAATGAGAGGGTTTACAGCCCTATCGGTCCAAGAACGATAATTCGAGGTAGCAGAGATGCTCGGGGAACTTTATTAAGTCCGAAGTATAAATCAAAATTTAATAGACTTGCAAAAATCCATAGATCCTTAACAACGAGTTATGAAAGGAACCTTTGGATTGCTTTACCTAATTTGCAACGCTTACAAAAAAGACTTAGTATCCCTGACGCTGTAGCTGAAGATGCGCTTAGAATTTATACTCAGGCCGTAAAAAAGAAACTCACTATGGGAAGAAGTATTGACACTCTACTCTCTGCATCAATATTTTGTGCTTTACGTGTCCATGGAATTCCTAGAACTGTAGAGGAAATTACAAAAGTCGCACAAATCCCGAAAAAAAAAGTCATTAAAAGTTATCGCTTAATTCTAATGGAAGTGTTACCTCATTTAAATTTAAAAGTTCAGCATTTCGGACCATCTCGTTATGTAGACAAGTTTAACGACGAGTTGGAATTATCTATGCAATGTCGTAATACTGCCGTTAAAATAATAGAGAGCGCAGATAAAAGCGGATTTAACTCTGCGGGTAAAGACCCTAAAGGAATTGCTGCGGCCGCGATTTATATTGGTTCTAAAATTTGTAGCGAAAACCGAACTCAGAAAGAGATAAGTCGTTTAGCGAGAGTTACGGAGGTTACTTTGCGCATGCGAGTTAAGGATTTAATGAAATATGCTAATATTGTATAAAGATTTAATTTCCTTCCTCTTTCAACAAATTATCAATTAAGTATTTTTCTTCTTCAAAAAGCGGTAAAATATCTAATAATTCCTTAATAGTTGGTTTATATTTTTCTACATTATGGGTTATAACATTAAGTAGAAAATCAATACAACGAATAGGGAAAGTGTCTTCTAAAAGCTTTTTATTCAGGCCTAACGAAGAAAGATAACTATTAATATTAATCCTAATTTCTTTTAAAGGTACCTTAACTACGAGTAGTGCTAAGCCATGTAATAACACCATCAAGGAGCTACTTTCAAAATTTTTCCTTTTTGACAATGTGTATGCTAATTTAAGATATTCAATTCCAGCATCTTTGAAGGAGTTTTTCTCAAGAAGCGCTATTACTTCAGTATAGATTCGGTTTTTCATGAAGTTTCTCTTTTTTAGATGTTCTTGTTGTTCACGCCGAATATCAGGCATTTTTTTTTGTAATATTCCAAAATTTTGGTCCAATTGTATGTTGAGCTTTTTTTCCTTGGCTAGCTCTTCTCTTGACATTTTAGCCTCTTCTACTTCATGTTGTTGCTCCTTGTGGACAAGACTTTTTAATAAATCTATTTCGCATTCAAAGAGTACTAGTTTATTTGTTAAAATTTTTAAGCATAAATCGAATTGTTCGTCATCTTTATTTTCTAACGCATAAAGAAGTTCATTTAAGATTTGAATCTCAGGTAAATCTCCAAAATCTTTTTTATATTTTGAATATCTTGTTAATAGATCGTTTAAATAAGATTTAGCTAGGGAGATATTTTTGGTTTTTACCATGAGAATGGTCGCAATTATTAGACTTACAGCAGCCGGTTTAAAAAATCCTTTATCTAATAATTTTGAAATTGTGTCGTCATATTCATTACCAGCTACTTTAAATTTTCCATTACACAAATCTTCGTAAGATATCTTCCAATATTGGTTTTTCATTAATTTTCTTTTAGCAATGTCTCTTTTATCTTTGAGAATCTGCTTTTCTAATTCTTGAATTATTTTTAATCTTTTCCCCCTTTCAACGATCAAATGTTCAATATCTTCACTATCAATTGGTTTTTTTGATTTATCCAATAATTCATTAAGTAGGTCCAATTCCTCATCAAATAGTGCTAAAAATTCAACAAATTGTAGAGCTTCTTTAAATTTAATAACATCTCTCAATTTTTCGATATCGATGATATAATCAAGTAATGTAACTGGAAAAGTTTCTTTGAAGGATTTTTCTAAGCTACCTAGGCTTTTTTTTATTTTGCTTAAGGATTTTTCAAATTCTTCAATCCTATTTAGTTTGTAAAGAATTAACAAACTAACAGCTAAAGAAATTCCAACTAAATTAAGGTTTTTTCTGCCTAATAAAAATTTAAGTTGCGCATTATACTCTTCTAGTGCGTTTTCATAATCTTGATCTTTTAAAAGATTAAGTCCTTTATCATAGAGCCGCCTCTTAAGACCAGTCCTCAATCTTAGATCATCTTGTCTGTTCTGTTCCGCGTCCCTCGCTCTTTTTCTAATGTCCGGCTCTCTTTCATTTATTATACTTTCATCATAATCCTTTTGAGCCTTCTCAGCATCTTTGGCACTTATATCTGATTGTTTCTTCTCTATAGCTTTATTTCCTTTTGCCTTAAGCGATTTATTTAAAATCTTATCATTATTGGCGCGAGCAGAAGAAAAATCATATAGTTTTATGAAAAATCTGACGATTATTGCATATATCTCATCAAAATTTATTTCACGTTTATCTAAATATGCATGTGATAAATCTTTAGCTTTCGCAATCAAATTTATAGCTGAATCAATTGTTTTTTTATCTTCATTTTCTTTAACAACTCTAAGAGCTTCAGATTTGACGAAATCAACAGTAAGCTCGGATATTTCTTTAGATTGCTCAAAAAGTAATTGTTCTCTATATATTGATAAGAAGAATATGCAAGTAGTAAAAACATTTTCAAAATGGTCCTCATTAGCAAATTCTTTTAGTTTCTTTTTAACGAGGTTTAATTTATTTCTCAAATAATTCTTTTTCGATTTATTTGTTAGATCATAGTAGACATTCGTAAATTTGTCAAATAATTTACCAATTAATAGAATATCAAGAACTTTTTTTAGCATTTGATCTTGAATTTCTTTTCTACCAATAATGCTCCAGAAGTCTGCTTGAGACTTAACCAAATTAGCTGCTTTGAGAAACTCTTCTTTTTCAATTAACCCATTAGCTTCCTTAATGGTTTTCACATTACTTTCGGCAATAATTTGTAACTCCCGTTCAATATAGCTATTGAGAAGGCCTCTATTTTTCCGTAAACTTTCCTCTTTCTGTTGTTTCAATAATTCCTTGTTTTCATCTTCTACCTTGGAAATACGCGCAGTCAATTCCTTTTTTAATTTCAATGAATTGATTTCGTTTAGTAATAGTGCTGCATCTCCAAATTCAAGATTATCGATGAATAAATTAATCAAAAGATTAAGTTGTTGATCTTGGTTCGGTAATTCTAAATCATATGTTTCACAAACGCTTTTGATTTCATAGTAATATTCGTAGGCGCTAAACCTGTCTTGCTCTTCAATCAATTTTGCTAGGAATAATTTTAAAACTTCGATTAACTTTGTTACTAAATCTTGGAGCTCCTCAGTCAAGTTCCTTTTTTGATAGTTATCTACAGTTATACGCAATTGGTCTCGTGCTATTAATAATTTCTGTTCTTTTATTAGGAAATCAACCATCTCTATTATTTTGGGAAGAAATTCTCGTAATATTTCAAGTGTTAAATCGTGCAGCAAATTTTTAATAATTTTAAAGACATATTCCATTTTACAAGCTGAAATCCAAGAAGTTATTGCTAACTTAAATGCTTCGTTTTTCAGCCCTTCATCCTCAAGTTCTAAAGCCGCCCATCGAGCCGCTGATTCGTATTGTCTTGCTGATTCGCTAAATTTACGCGTGTTAAATAATTTATTCCCCTCCAAGATCATCGATTCAGCATATAATCTCTTAAAATTCTCTGCTTTTTTTTTATCTACATTTTGAAGTATTTTAGCGGCTTCTAAATATAAATTTACTTTTGAGAACAGAAAAGCTGCTTGTTCGCAAATTATATAGTATTCTTCTTTGTTGAAAATATCAGCAATCATCGCGGCTTTCTTAACAGCTTGAGCAGAATAAAAATAATATTCAGGTTTAGATTCTTTTTCAGCTTTTTTAAAATATATGTTGGCTAGTTGAATATAGATTGGAAACCTCATCCATGCGTTCTCTATATTTAACGGCGAATCTCCAGAGATCATTGCGATGCATAGACATTGCAAAACATGGCGAAACTTTCTCGGACGAACATTGACAAAAGCTTCAACATCGAAGTACTTAAGCCAAGTGTTTTCTAGCAAATTATTTACTGATAAAGGAAAAATACCTTCTTGATCATAGTACATTATGATTATAGGTATGTTTCGAGAAATTTTTCTAATGTCGTGTAATATAGAATCAAAGACTTCTCTCTCTTCGTTTTTCAAAGGATTTATGAAGTAGATAATTCCATCAACAGTATTTATCAAATCATCAAGATCAGTTTTCTCAACATCAATTATAGCGTTGACTTCGAGATCACAAGTATCCTCTAATGCTTTTACTTCTGTATATAGCTCTAAATATGGTCCTTTATTTTCGCCCTCTTCTCCGAAGGCTCTTATGGTATAAAGGGTGATTACTTCCCCGTCTAAGCCCAATATTAGAATTTTAAAGATGTAACGCATAGGATTTGTTTTAAGAAGTTAATATTGTATTTAAACCTAATATAATAATAATAATAATAATAAATAATAACTTTTTTCGTTCCCGACGCAAGACTAATAAAATTTTGAAAAAATTAAAAAAATATTAAATATTTTACTCTATTAGTTCAAGAAGAATTTTAATTTTTAAAAATAATAATAAATAAATTTGTTGGGGATTTTTTTTTGGATTATGTGGAAAGGAATTGTAAAATCGTAAAAGAAAGAATGATTCAGCAAATGGAACAAAGCCTTAAATTAGGGCGAAAACTAATTGATACGGAATTAGATACAGGAATTTTAAATTTTATAGTTAGACCTATTGTTAAAGCGTTCTATGATTATTGGGCTCAACATGACGCAAGGAAGGGAACTTTAAAGCAGATTGAAATCACTTTGGATGCCGGCAAACAGTTATTACTGAATGGAAATTCAGAAGATTCTTTTAATCGCATTGTCGAAGAATTTTTTCCTAAGTACCTTAAAGGCGATCAGGTAACATATCAATGTAGTAAGAATCATAGAAATTATGAAAAATTAAAGGAAAACTCGAGGGAAACTTTTATCAGTTATCTTAGAGAAGTTAAAACTTTCCTTGGTGTCGAAGAGCATGTTAATGATTACAGTGATCTCGCCAGAAGTGCATTTAAGTCAAAAGAAATAGCAACTAAGAACTTAAAGAAACAGTTAGAATTCACAGAGAGAGGTATCAGCATCATAGAAGACGATCCATCTATATTATCATTGCCTGCAGGTAAAAAGATAATTATTAAATCTTTAAGAAAAGGTTTCGAAGAAAGTAAAAAAGATTTTTTAAAAGCTATTGACGAAACCTACGATTAGTATCAAATCATTATTTAAACAATATCAAAAGAACGTATAACACTATATTTAATAGAAAAAAAATAACTGAAATGTGACATATTATGGATTACTTGGAAAGAAATTATAAGATCGTTGAAGAAAAGATGATTTCAACAACTGATTTATCCTTAAATTTCGGTAAAGAGTTGATTGAGACGGAGTTAGATGCTGGAGCGTTCAATTTTGTTGTTAAACCTATAGTAAAAGCCTTTTATAAGATTTGGAGTGATAATAACGCTCGCGTGGGAACATTAAAACAAATAACAATCACTTTGGATTCAGCAAAATCTCTAATACAAAATGGTGAGATTACTCAAGAAAAATTTGATGAGGTTATTGAAAGAAATTTTCCTAGTTATTTAGAAAATGACCAAACTGATAAACAATGCAAAAGAAATCATAAGCATTACGAGAAATTAAAGGAAATTACGAGAGATTCCTTTATATCTCAAGTTGAGGAGTGTGTTTTATTTTTGAACATTAAAGAAGACGTTAAGAATTACGATGAATTATCCAGAGCAGCGTTTAAAACTAAAGAAAAAGCATACAAGGCTCTTAAGCGCCAATTAGATTATAACGACGATGGAATTATAATAGTAGAAGAAGATGATAGCATCCTTAATATACCAACGGGAAAAAATATAATTGT
>JAHLWV010000340.1 GCA_019057735.1 Promethearchaeota archaeon
ATTGGGTTATTACCCGAATTTATTTAAGATAAGGATACATTTGTTTAAATTTCCAATTAAATTAGGTAAGGCGTTCATTAATGTCTGGTTATCTATAATCCCTCCGTGACTTGCGGGATTTCGAATATCAGCGGAAATATCTGCCATTTTCTTAATATTTCTTAAATCCTCAGAATTTAAATACCTAAATATCTCATCTCTAAAAGTTTTTACTATGTTATTAGGATTAGCTGCTAATAAATCATTGATTAAGTATGAAATATTTCCAAATGTCATATGCTTTCCTCTCCAGACTTCCCTAACTCCTCGGGGTAAGTCTTTCTTAATATTAGGTGGGGGCCAAGTTTGATTGGGATAGGTTTTTCTTAGAATTTTATCCAACCAAAGAGAAATAGTAGAATGAAATAGACAGTCAAATCCATTAGTAAGATGATGAATAATACTCCCTGTATTATCTGAAAGAAACTTTATAGTATTTCGATTTAAGAATAATTCCCGAGCAACCTTTAGATGATCTAGCGCATCGTTATCTTTCACTAGGTTTAAATTAATAATTCCTTTTGAGTCCAATTTTGCTAATTCACTTTGTAATGTCATAAATTCGGAAAATTTTTTATCCTTTTTTTCAAAATACTTGCTGGCTTTTTTATAGATATCTTTTGCTTCGATATGGTTAAGCTTTAGCTGATGCATCTTTGCGAGATTTAACCATATCATCTTATCGTCCGAATTTAATCTTAAAGCGTTTTGAAACGTTTCTATTGCTTTTTCTATATTACACTGATCGCTATGCAAGGTTCCAATATTATTTAATAACTTAGCTTGAAACTCAGCGTCCTTGGTGAATTTATAGGATTTCAAATAATAATTTAGCGCTTTTTCGAAAAATCCTAAATTGGCAAGGGTAGTTCCAATATCACAGTAAATTTTATCAACATAAGGGATTAAGCTATCAGATTCAGGAGGATAATCTAAAAGAGAGTTGATTACACCATCAAATTTAGATTCTTGAAGCCAAAACAGTAATAAACGATAGGTTGATTCAATATATATTGTAATTTCAGTAGTTTTACGAACCTTTTCCAAATAATACTGTTTGAATAAATGTTTACGGGCTTCTGAAACATCTTCTAAAGCTAAATTAACTAATATTAAATATTCATTGTAATATGCATCCGTTGGATTAAACTCCAATGCTTTCTCTAAAAAAGTTTTTGCGTTTTTATAATCTCCGAGATATAAGTATGGAAATGCGATGGTTTCCATCAGAATTCTTTTATCATCGTTTTTATCATAGAAATTAATTAGACTGACAATATCAGGAGCATAGATTAATGCTTCTTTAAAGCTTCCCATACATTGTAATTGAAGACTCATATAATTAAGATAAGATAACTCAAAACTTTTATCCCTTATCTCCAGAGCTTCAGGATAAGGAATATTATTTAAAAATATTTTTCTTATATCTAAATATACGATATAAGGTTCGATGTTATGAGGAATTAAGGATTCTCTCTCAAAAGTTAAAATTGATTGCTGAATATAGCTTTGCTGTTCAATTGCTTTAGGATTAAACTCCTCTGAGAAGAAAAGTTGAGCAGGAAAAAGATATTCCATAATTTCTAGGGGATTTAACTTTGGCTCCTTTAATAACTTCTTTCGCTCAATATCTACACCGCGAATGAAAATGGACTCTTTTTTATACTCCCCGCTTATACGGTATAAAATACTCTTTAGTGCTGGAAATTTTAGAGCTAAAAGTGTGTCTCTCTCTGATAATTCCATTCTATTAAAGCTTTTAATAATTTGATTTATGACTGCACTTTTCCCAGAAAATCCTGCGATCTGACCGAGTAGGAATAGCATCTCCACTTGAAAATGGTCTTGTCCATTGCATAATTCCAGATTTTTGAATTTCGTATCTACTAAGCGTTCTATAAATTCAAACCTATTAACAAGTAGTTTAAAGGCTTCAGAATATTGTTTCTTCAAGATTAAAATTTTACATAGATATTTTACTAAAATAAAATGAGTTAACCCTTCTTCATCTTTTTCAAGATAAGAAATTGATCTTATATGTTCAAGCGACTTGATTTTTTCTTCAATAAGTGATTTAAAACTAGGAAGGGCCCCATTTCTAAACCACGCAGGAAGATCTACTGTGAGCATTTTATCTGGGTAGATCATCGGATATTTTTGTACCAATTCTATAAATTTAGATACACCTTGAATTTTGTTTAATTCTAATATTTTTTGCTCCAGAGGGAGATTATTGAAGTGTATAAGAGCGCAAATTGTTAAAATCGATTTATATAATTGTTTATTATTGAAGATATCGATGTTTTTATCATAAATATCCTTTAAATGGTCTGAAATTTCATCGAATTGATCTGTCAAATTGTTATATTTTAAACTATCAACAATATCTTGTATTTCCTCCGATAACCGGGTATTTCCTCTCTGAGATTCTATATAATCTAAGAAGAAAGGATTGATCTTTTTGACGAGTTCTCTTATCGCGCTTAGTAGATAATAGTGTGCATTCCTTTCCTTTTCGTATGGCGATTCGTTCCAAAAAAGAGAGTAACCTTGAAAATAACCCCCTATTAGCTCCAATAACATAGCTTCAGTAGCTATTGCTTCTGAAATCTTCCCCTTTTCCATAAACTCTCTCCATAAGAGGTAAAACCAGAAAATCTTCTCATTCTCTTTTAGAAATGCTGATGTGAAGACTTTAATATACTGCCTCTCATTTATAATATTCATTAAAAGTCGCTTTTCATCAAACTCAAAGTCTTCTCTTTTGGATTTTTTAACTGTCTCTGAAAATTCCTGAATAAAAGAAGAATCTTCAAATAAAAGAATTAATTCTCTCTTTGCCTGTCGTAATATTTTTGAATCTTTATCAAGTTCCAGCAAAACTTTTAATCTATATCCTGGATCTAATCTAAATTTCTTGAGGAATAAATTTTGGGAAAGTAAGGAAATGCAGAGAGAGATTATATCATTATCATCTTTATGTTCTAAAGTCTTCATTATTTGAATTCGCTGTTTAAGAATAAAACGTTCTAAAATGAAAAGTTTATCACTAAATGGTCGCTGATGGGGATTAGTAATTCCGTTTATCATAAGTCTGATCTCAAATTATTTATAAAAGCATTCGAGTATCTTTAAGATACTCTTCTGCTCCTTTTATTAGTGTTTTTTATAGTATTTTTGACTTTGTTTAATTAAAATTGGTTTGAATTAATAAAAATTAATATACTTCTTAAGTTTACAAGTTAACAACTTTTTTTAAAATTTTCTTAAGTCTTCTTTAATTACATATCCGACATTATTTTAAGTAGTGCATTATACTCCATTACAGTAGATTCAGGTTTTTGTTGTAGAGGAAATCTATTAAATCTTAAGTTAATCGAATTTAAATAACAAATTTTTACATCCCCCCTACTTTTTTACTCC
>JAHLWV010000341.1 GCA_019057735.1 Promethearchaeota archaeon
TCTTCCTTCTATAAGAATTTATAAAACTGAAAAATGATTACTTTACTAAGATTGAATAAAAAAACATATATGATTTTAGAGTAATGATAACTATGACAAATCAAGAATTAGAATTATTGTTTAAAAAAATGCTGAAAGAGCAAGAAGAAATAACTAAACAAGACGAAATCTATCTGGAAGATATTAAAGATTTTTCATTGAAACTGAATTGGGAAATCTTAGATCTTAGAGGTTATCAAATTTTCGAAAAAGACAACTATTCTTACAAATTTGGTGAGGTATTGGATGAGCCAGATATGACTTTAACATTTACAGATCCCGTACCCGCTCGTAAATTTCTTAGTGGAGAAAGGGTAATGTACATTTATGTCCATGATAAGGAATATAAAGGAATGATAGAATTTGAGTATATCACCAAAGAGGAGACAATAATAACCGACGAAGGGAAAAAAAAGAAAATAAGACCAAGAGAACCCTTTTTTACTGCCCGATTTGACGAGGATAAAGCCTATCATCCTTTTTTCTTGGGAAAACTACCTATGTTCCGAAAGCTTAGAGGGGATATATCTGAACAAGTTAGAGAAAAGTTTTATGCATCATATGTACCAATCAATGAATCGCTTGGAACCTACGAAAACCAAGTCATACCTTATAAGGTATTTAAACACTTTATAGATAAAGCGGACGGTATCGTCGTGGAAGATATATGTGGATGTAGATATAAAAACGAATGTAAACACCACGATGTCTCGATAGGGTGCATGCATATAGGAAGCGAAACTAAGAATATTGATCTAGAAGATTTAGAATGGGGTATGAGGGAAAATGTTCCCGGACGATTTACAACGAAGGAGGAAGCTTTGGAACGCGTTAAGCTTGCAATTGAAAATGGATTAATCCCTTTACTGGGAAGTATAAATCCTACAGGCAACATGATGTCCATGTGTTTTTGCTGTACATGTTGTTGTATTAATGGAAAGATATTTACCCATGGCCCTTCCATTGAAAGGATCTATAAACGCATTGAGGGATTAACTGTTGAAGTCGATCCAGATATTTGTGTTGGATGCGGAGATTGCCTCGAAGTCTGTGTTTTTAAGGGAATGGAGATGATCGACGACAAGGCACAAGTAAACCAGAAAAGATGCTTAGGGTGCGGAAGGTGTGAAATGACCTGCCCTAATGGGGCAATCTCGATTGAGTTTGATGAATCTGCAAGGGTTAAAGGTTTAATTGACAAACTCGAAACATACGCAAACGTAACTTGATTTATCTAAAAAGAATTTTGATTTATTTTTTGTTATTTTTTCTTATATTTAAACCCGTCCTAATATCGTTGTAGCAAATCCTTTTAAGCAAACTAGCAAGCTAATTTTGTTAATTTATAAAGCAGAAATAGCTTAAGATTTACATTTTTCAAGTATTAAACTTTGTTGTGGTTCTATACTTATTTCACCTTTCATTATGCGTGATTGAATAACATCTTTATATTTATCATCAAGGAACACCGTAGTGGGCACAAAATTATGGTTGATGATAAAAATCAATTCACCATTCTCACTTTTTAATCTCGTGACCTCTACTCCTTTCGGGGTTTCCATTAATGGTTTCAGCTTATGTTCGTTCTTTAACCAATCTATTAATTCTTGCATAAATTTTTCACCAGGAGAAAATCCAAGATAAATCGCCTTCCCTTTCCCGAATTCATTTATTGAACACGCCCCTTCTTTTGTGGAGTAATAACCAAATATTTGTGCTGTCTTGGAATCGAGAATCTCGGCTGGTCTTGTAGGAGAAAAGAAACCGATTTCTTTAGTGGATCTTATTTTGATTGAAAACTCTTGTCCTTTGGCAAAAGGAGCATTTTTTGTCAGATTTACTTTCATATCATTTCCAAAAAATCCTAAATTACCAGTTCCTATCAATTCGCAACCGAATAAATCCTTTAGTTCTTTGTTAGGTGGCAAATTTTCAAGGTAAACATTATTCCAATCTTTCGTCCCTGATGCAGGCCCAACAATCAGTGTTCCGCCTTCTGTCACATATTTAATTAACTTTTTATTGAGTTCAGGTTTCGTGAGGTAAAGGCAAGGGATTACTATAACTTTGTAATTGGTTAAATTGTCCTCGGCACATACGGGTTGAATAGGAATATTTCTACTCCAAAATGCAGTATAATATTCCTCCATTAGGCGCCAATATCCAACAGCATCAATCCAAACAGAACGAGGGTAAATATAATTTATATCGTATGCCCAACCCATATCAAATGAATAGAAAAGCCCGATATCAGCTGAATATTTTGTATCTAATAATGATTCAGTAATACTGTGTAACTCTTTGGAAGTTTGTTTATTCTTATGAAATCGATTGCTAAAAATCCCCCTATATTCATATCCTCCTCGCGATTGTTCTGCTCCAAACCGAGAACCTTTCCATCTGAAGAAATTTACACCTTCTCCACCATGTGCAATTGTGTGATATGAGACTAGTCTGTCTTGTCCAGCAGTTTCCATTACCCAAAAAGGTTTATTACTAATACTACGCATCATATCATGGACAAATGATATAGTTTCTGGTCGAGGAGGGTACATAATTGGTGGTGATGGCCCTACTTTAGGAACGCGGACAGGAGATGTGGCATCAATTATAGTGTAGCAATCCCAACTGATGAAATCTAAGTTTTTTGCTAATTTATGAAAATCTATTTCCCAATATGTTGCAATTATGTTTGTAGTAATCCATTGCTCTTTCGATATATTCTTTCGGAGTGAGCTTACCTGGTTTTCACAAAATTCAACCACCTGATCGGATGCAAAACGGTAATAATCCAACAAGTGGCTTGGATTTAATCCAATCTCTTTTTGGGGGTATGGTAAATCTAATTCATGCCATTCAGAGTATTCTTGGCTCCAAAAAACAGTTCCCCAGGCTTTATTTAATAGATATAAATCTTTATATTTCTCTTTGCACCAGCTAATAAACTTATTACGACAACTACTACAATAACATCTAACTGTATCATGGTCGCCAAGTTCGTTATCGATTTGCCACCCTATAACATAGGGATGTTCCCCAAAATGCTGTGATAGTTTAGTTGCAATTATTTTAGCGTATTTTCTATAAGTTTTATTTGAGTGACAATAATACTTACGGACCCCGCTCTTCATTACTATACCATTAGCATTTACTGGTAATATTTCTGGATGCTTATGAATCAACCAAGAAGGAGGTGTTGCAGTTGGAGTTCCTATAATTACCTTTAATCCGGCGTCTCCTAAAATTTTAATTGCTTTGTCTAACCAATCGAAATCAAATACGCCTTCTTTAGGTTCTAATCTGCTCCAAGAAAATTCTCCGATGCGAACTCCATCCATACCACACTTCTTAATGTTTTGAGCATCGTTTACCCAATTTTCTTCTGGCCAATGTTCTGGATAGTATGCTACACCAAAAAACAT
>JAHLWV010000342.1 GCA_019057735.1 Promethearchaeota archaeon
GGATCAGTAAGAGATTCTATAGCTAATATTTTATTCCCCGGAACTACTACTATTCAAACCAGAGCCAAGTACATGCTATTTGTCCCATGGATTCTAAAAAAAATGGAAAAAAATAGAGTACCCTCAGAAAATATTTCCCAACGAGTAAAACGAGAAGAAATTAAATTATGTAATTCACTGTTGGAAATGGGGTTTAAAGACGGAGTTATCGGAGCAATTTCGGGAGAGGGATTACAGAGATTTCCCAGTTCAATTTATTGGGCCGGGTTACAAACATGGGGAATTAGAAAATTTAGGGGTTCCTTAAATGATTATTATCAAGGTTTAAACAGTTATTATCATTTAAAAAAAGGAAATATTACCCGTGATGACCAAGAGGTTTTGTTATACCGTAATTTTGGTGAGAATTGGGATGAGGGGCTTCCCAAATCACCGGAAGAGCTTCCCGGCAAAGATGGTCTTGATTTAGCCAAAAACGAAGCACAATATTTATTGGAAAAATTATTAATTAATTGTCGGGAAAGTCTATTAACAAATATTATATATCTTCGCAAAACTGCAATAAAGGATTTTGTTTGGGAAAATACTTTCATTGATAAATTAAATAATGACTTACAAATAAAAGTAATGCATGCCCAAAATTTCTCTGAGATTATGCAAGGAGCTGCGTTAGTTTATAATTATCTGCTAGCTGAGAAAAAGGAAAGTGAAGAATTAATTAATAAGTATAAGGAAAAATTAGCTGAATGGCAGATTGCAATGAGTAGTAGAGCGGAGATATTTTTAAATTGGAATTTAGAACATTTTTGGAACTTGGTATATTCTGAATTAACTGTAAATGTTCCCAGTAGAACAAGACGGTTCATTGATCAGTGGATAGAGATAGTTCTAAAAAATATAGATGATATTTTTGTAAATAAAAATGAAATGGAAAAATTTATTTATGCAAGAGAACTAGAAGTAAAAGGCCGGAGATCTCGACTAAGGAATCCGGATTATTTAGCAAAGTGGAGCGGAGCAGCAGGGACTGGGCAACTTGATTATCGATGGCATGTGGTAGATAAAATAATTAATGATATTATTCGGGGGTTAAATAAATAATATGTTAGAGCCTGGAAAAAGAACATTGTATATTGATGCATTAAGACCGCCTTCGGATTATCAATTATCCTGGGGGATTGGGACAACTTATTCCTTAGAATTAGAGACACTTTTAAGCGTTCCTTTAGCTTTTTCTTTATATGAATGTAAAAATCAAAAAGAAATCCTGAATAATTCTATCTTTGCTCTTGATGCCATTAGAAGAAACGCAAGTAAATTAGTTATTTTTTGCCAACATGGACAGATTAAAGTATCATCTACTGACTCCCTTTTATATAGTTATTTAGAAGATACGATAGTAGAAGTAAATCCTTCTTCAGGAGGAGTTTTTCATCCAAAGATATGGTTGTTAAGGTTTAAAAATCAAGAAGAAGAAATATTTTATAAATATATTTGTCTTTCTCGAAATATTACCTTTGACCGTTCATGGGATACTATTTTAGTGTTGGATGGAAAACCGGTAGAGTATGAGGTTCCGGAAAATGATAATTTAATTAAATTTGTCAATTTTTTGCCCAAGATTGCGGTTAATAAAATAGAAAAAAATCGATTGGATATTATTAAAAAAATTAGTATTGAGCTGGGGAAAATTAAATTCAACCCACCTGAAAATTTTGATAATCAATTTAATTTTCATTTTTTAGGAATAGATAATAATGATTCTTTTCCTATTAGTGACGAATATCGACGTTTATTAATAGTATCCCCATTTTTAAGTGAGAGTTTCTTAAACAGATTTGAAAATGTAAAACAAAAATATTTAATTTCCACACAGTACAGTTTAGATAAAATACCTGATAATACTTTGAAAAAATACAACAGAATATGGGTCCTGGATGAATTAGCTGAAGATAAATCAGAAGATGATATTTCTCGATTATCGGGCTTACACGCCAAATTGTATATAGGTGAAAATGAAAAATCGGTTACCTTATGGAATGGCTCATCAAATGCTACCCATGCCGGTTTTTCTTCGCAAAATGTTGAAGCTTTAGTTGAATTAAGAGGAGAGAGAAATAAAATTGGAATTAATAAATTTATAGATGAAAAGTCAGAGAATTCAATTGTTAATTTTTTAAAAGAATATGGGAAAACCACTCTTGATGAGGAAGAAAAAAAGAAAGAAAATTTAGAGAAAGAGTTGGAGAAAAAGCTTGAGGAATATAAGGCTAATTTATTAAAAATGGGATTAGGGGTGAAAATAAGACCGGAATCAAAAGAATTATATAAAATAATAATTTGTCCCAATATAACTACTTCAAAATGTTCCAGTGAAGAAATAAAGGGGATTTGTTATCCGATTACTTTACAAAAACAGACTAATAAAATAGAAATCCCGTTATTATGGAAGAATAAAATTATATTCCATAAAGTACCATTACTTTCGTTAACCAGTCTTGTGGCTTTTGAATTGAACATTAAAGATAAAAAGATATCACAAAAGATGGAATTTGTTTTAAATTTACCCGTTGAGGGTATGCCAGAAAGAAGAAATGATAAAATTATTCGAGCTATTTTAAGGGATTCAAATGGTTTTATCCAATATTTGAGGATTTTACTTACTGAAAACCAGAATATATTTTTGTTTAATCATAATATTATTAATTATGGTAAAGATGATTATGAAAACCGACAAAATCGGATACCCATGCCGCTTGCAGAAGAATTGATAAAAGCTTTAAGCCGTAATCCCGATAAAATAAAGAATATTCATGATTTGATTAAAGAATTATCTAAGAATAAGGATATTAAGGACGATATAATTCCTGAGGAATTTAAAGAAATATGGAAAAATATCTGGAGGGTTTACAAAAATCAATATGGGAAAAAAGGATAAAGTATCATTTCCTGATACACCAAAAATATTAAGCAAGCTGAAAGATTTTCAGCGAAAAACAGTTAAATATGCCTTTAAGCAAATGTATGAAAAGGAAAATCCTACACGTCGCTTTTTAATTGCCGATGAAGTGGGTTTGGGAAAGACTTTAGTTGCAAGAGGATTAATTGCAAAGGCAATAGACCGTTTTAAATCACAAATTCAAAATGGAACATTACGATACGATATTATTTATATTTGCTCTAATACAGAAATAGCCAAACAGAATATAAATCGTTTAAATGTTATTGGTGGTGTTGAGAGGAAAGAATTTACCTTTACTTCACGCATTACATTGTTGCCCGTTGAATTAAAGAATTTAAAAAAGAATAGGATTAATTTTATTTCTTTTACTCCCGGCACTTCTTTTAATTTAAGATCGAGCGAAGGAATTTACCAAGAAAGGGCATTGATTTATCATTTATTAAAAGAAAAATGGAATTTATCCTACCGCCCAAAATATGTAAAATTTTTTCAATGCTA
>JAHLWV010000343.1 GCA_019057735.1 Promethearchaeota archaeon
TTTTCATGATGCGTTTTGCTTCTATTACGGTAAATCTTTTCCATTGTTCCACATCAAGTTCAATAGCTTTCTCCAATCCAAATTCTTTTTCAACTGCTTGAAACCAGGTTATAGATTCAAAGGATTTCTTTAAAATTTTCCATCTATGGCTAACCAGTTTTTAGAAAGATCTTCAATATAGTTTAATAATTCTCCCTTTGATAAATTTAACAAATGTTCTCTCATAATTTAATTAAAATATGTTAATTCTTAATTAGAATACATGTTACATTTTTTATTTAATTTTTTATCATAAGATGTAAATCTTTTTCGTTTTCTTGGAAGACTTTCAGAAAAATTATCAAGTAATTCATTAAAGAGGTCTCCACCTAAATACATAATGTAAGCAGAACCCTTGTATATCTTATTCTTATCTTTGAAAACAGAAACTACTTTTTTTGGATTATATTGTATTTTAAATTGATATTTTATTTGTTTCAAGAAAATTAAGCTAGCAGTGGTTATTCGGGTCGTTTGAGCTGTTCCATCACCATCAAAAAATCCTAAAAGGAATGCTAAGTAAAGCGATTTAGAAAGGAGTCTTGGCAATTTTATTTGATAAGTTTTCCTCTTTCCTACAATTATTCCATGTCTAATTAAATACTTACAAAATTCTTTTGAATTTATAGAAATTCGCCAAAAATCCTTGTGTGTGTGTTTTCTAATAAATTTTTTCTCATAACCAATAGCTCCAGAGAATTTTATTAGAAGAATTCGATCTTTTGAAGAAAAACCTATTTCAAATGTTAGTTGATTATTAGGTTTTTTACTAATTGATCCATCTGCATAGATAAGTCCTAAGAAATATGCTTTTCTTTTAGTATTGATATGCTTAAAATAATCAATTTTAAAGTTAGGATGATAACAATATATTTTATGGTTTTTATTTCTGATTAAATGATTATTTTCATATTGATTAAACAGTGCAATAACATCTTGCATTAAACAACGATTAAATCTTAAGGATTCTTTCATACTCGTTAAATCTGTCTTGGAGAAGTAATACCTTGAATTTTCTTTACATATAGATACTTTATATTTAATAAAGGATTTGTTTCGTCCGACTAAGATTCCTAATTTATTATAAGACATTCGATCTCCATGTAATTTGGATCCCATATCTCGATAATGATCACCTATAATCTTCCTTAAGGTTTCAATAAAATATAATGTCTGTATTATTTATCTCATCTCAACTTTAGATATTATTCAATGATTACATCAAACTTTTTAAATTATGAGAGAGATAAACATTTTTAGTTTTTTTCTTTCCATAATCTGCGCAATAAATGTGCTGCCATTTTAGGCCTTCTATCTCGAGTAAAAACGCCTTTATAATTCATCGATCCCATCCGAGTTATTCCTTGAGAAGTTTTAAAGTCGCACATATTCCATACATGCTCGCCTATCACATAAGGTTTACTCCGACAGACTTCAATGTATTTTTTTATGAATTCAGTTTGGTATTCTTCGCTAAACATTTCGGGCGGTTGAGAATGCCATCCAGGAATTGTATCAGCTCCAAATTCACTAAGAATTATTGGTTTACGATGTTTTTCGTATAACTTGTCCATTTCTTTTGAAAGGAGTTCGCAAGCTTCGTCTAAATTTCCTGGTTGCAAATACCATCCATAATATCGATTGAGACATAATGCATCGCAGAATTCAAAAGCTTTTTCTTTTACACCCATCATATTTACTACAGTTATGGGTCGCGTGCCATCTAATTCTTTTGCCCTGTCGTATAGAGTTTTAAAAAATACCCCAGATTTCAAGCTGTTATGCGGTTCGTTTGCCAAGCTCCACATTATAACGCTTGGATGGTTTTTATCTCTCTTTATCAATTCTTCAATGTATTGATTGCATAATTCTAGTTGTCTATCAATTACATCTTTCTTAAACGTAAGACCAACAGCAGGAATTTCGTCAATGACCAAAAAACCCAAACGATCTGCTAAATCCATCATTTGTTCAGAATATGGATAATGCGAAGTTCGAAAAGAGTTAGCTCCTATCCAATTCATCAAAGAATAGTCTTTGATTATTACTGCTGGAACGTACCCTCTCCCTGTAATTGGGAAATCCTCGTGGCGTCCAAATCCAGTTAGATAAATGGGTTTACCATTTAATAGCAACTTGTCTTCTTTCACTTCTATAGTCCGAATTCCTACTTTAAGCGAATAAGAATCGATTTCAACATCCTCTTTTACGATGTTAACCGTTAGATCGTATAAATTAGGTGTTTCTGTATTCCAAAACTTTGCTTCTTTTACTTCTAATGCCATTTTTTGAATATTTTGCTCAATTTTCGAGGTATTAGTTAATTCGGGTCCAAATCCTTTTAGAGAAAGAATCATATAGGCATCATTTAAGTTGACAGTTTCTATTGTAACATCTAATATTCCCGTAATATCTTTTATAGATGTGATAACAGTTATATCTCTTATTCCTTCTTTAGGAATAGCATATAGTAATACTGGTCTATGAATTCCGCAAAATGGATAAAAATCAAAGTTAGTTTGAGGATAGTTCATTGGACGGCCTCTGGGAGGTACATGATTGTCTGATAACCTCCCATCTACTCTAACTACAAGAAGATTGTCTTCCGGTTCGATCTTGTTAGATATATCGTATTCAAAGGGTAGATGTCCCCCTTCGTGATGACCTACCACCTCTCCATTTAACCACACATCAGATAGATAATTAACCGAACCAAATCTAATTATGGTTTTTTTATTATCCCAATCCCAGGGTTTCACAAAACTACATTGATACCACGCAGGTCCTAAATTATCGCGACCCTCCGCAAATTGATCGTTCCAGCTCGCAGGTACTGCTATTGGGCGACTATTATTAAATCCATTCTTCCAATTCTCATCCAACCCTTTATTGTTTGTGTCAAAACGAAAATCCCAAAAGTCAGATAATTCTATAAACTGGCGAAATAAATTTCTTTGTGGATAGAGCATTATAATTCCTCTGATGAGGCTTAATCTTTGTATTTTTAATGCTAAAAATTATTAATATTATTTAAAATAATTGAAAAAAAGAAGATTTTTATATTTACGGTTTAAACCGTAATAGATGGGAAAAAATTACGTTTAAAAATACTGCAGATTTTTAAAACTAAAGGTAATTTAAATGATTGAAACAGATATTACAAAAATGTTTGGCATTAAATATCCGATATTTAGTGCCCCAATGGGTCCATTCTTTACACGAGACTTAGCTCTTGCAGTTAGTGAGGCCGGAGGTTTGGGTGTTTTATCAAATGTAAATATTACTGGAACAGATCCTGCCGAGGAACATATAAAGAGTATAGAATACATGATAGAACACACAGATAAACCATTTGGTATTAATTTCCTTACTTCTCGAAATAATCCAGGCGTTAAATCAATGATAAGAAACATCCCGA
>JAHLWV010000344.1 GCA_019057735.1 Promethearchaeota archaeon
ATTAAAACATCATCGTAATATAATTCGGTACTCTTTACATTGTCTATTTTTTTTATGATATCGTAAGGATCAGGTAACTCTTCTAATCCACCGACTAATAATCCGCAGCAATTAGGCTTAACATTTAAAAATATTAATTTATCGTTCCCATCTCCCCAGTTTAATCTTCCACCATATCCCAGACCAGAATTCCAACGGAAATTATTTCTTGAAATTGTTTCATCAGGGGATGAAATAAAGGTTGCCTTGGGCTTAAAACCAAATTTTTCTTGAATAAGATGAAATTGTGCTAAACCATATTTCATGTTGGCTTTACACAGTTTCGAAGCGCCGTCATTCAATCCCGAAGAAAAAATGAAATCGTTTGCTCTCTGAAGTAAAGCTTCCTTAGACATTTCACCTACTTTATTGGATAGACTAATTGAACCCATACTAATTATATAGTATTATACTTATACTTATATATACAATCCTATCTAACTTGGTTCAACGCTAATTATGAATAATACCGAAAACATCATCATTTACGATTCTGTAAAAGGCATCAATTTAGAAGGAGAGTTCCAAGGATCGATAATTACTCGATGCAAGGATGAGAATGATTCCATTATTTTCTCAGATAACCTAAAGATATCTGATTCAGAAGGCATTTTCATTAATAATGGCCTAAGAGTTGGGTTTGAATTAATTTATGGTAAAAAATTAGCATTTTCTCGGAAGATAGAGGCACAGTGGTACGAGGATTTTGAGTCGGTTGAATATTCAATTCTAATATCAGAAGATCTCATGCAAGTCTATGATGAAGGTCAGTTTTCTGACACTTTTCCTTACACATTAAACAAGTTAAATACTGCTGCTCTGTATTTAGACGATTATGAGTATGGAATTAACCATCTGGAGTTTTTTAGGGAAGAAATGCTCAGGAACCCCGTGTCATTAGTAGGTAATGGAGTTATCTTAGCTGATAGAGTAGTAATTGATGAGAGAATTGATCCTGTATTCTACGATTGTCTGATCGTAGGACGCGATGAAAATGAGAATCTCCTCGTTTCCTTTGAGCCGTACATGAATGTTAAAAAATCTTTAACTGAACTAAAATATATCATCATTCTCGGAATTGAAGAATTAAAGCTATAAGGTTTTTTAAGCATGATATTATACGAAAATAGAAAAGAATTATTGCTCAACATAATTAAATGGGGGAATAATCCTTTTAAAAAATTTGTTAGCACGGGCGAGATTAAGGAGGATTTAGATTTAGTTAATTCAAGAATAGAACTAATTAAAAAAATTAATGATTTAGTAAAAAATGAGTCTAACTTCATCCTTCCTATAATAGGGGATATTGGATCTGGGAAAACTCATCTTTTTTGGGCTTTAAGAAACAATCTTTATTATTATAATACGATTTATATTTCACTTGAATACGTTTATAAAAAGCTTTTTTCTAATATTTATTCCGAATTTATAGAAAATCTTGAAATGGAACCCTTGAAATATATCGTAAATCAATTGTGTGACAAATGGGGTGCATTAGAAAGAAAATTTGGATTTTTTCATGTCGCAGATATCGAAAAAGTGCAAAAATATGCTTTCGAACTGCTATCAAATAAATATAAAGAAGTCGAACCTGAAACACTAAAGGACGTGATAAATGGAATTACAATCCATCAGTTAGATCCTTATAAAAAAATCGAAGCAGAGAGATGGTTACTCGGCGAACTAATGGATGTTAAGGAATTATCCACCTTAAATCTCACTCACGATCTTCGCAAAGGGAAAAACGCTTATTTAATACTTCGGCTTCTTGTTGAAAACTCTAAATCGGGGACAATATTATTTATAGACGATTTTGGAAAGATAATTTCAATTATGAGCCCGCAATCTAAACAAACTGAAGAGGTTTTCGATCCTAGCTGGTTATACGGAACCGAAGTGTCTCCAAACGATATCGCTGCCGAAAAAATATTTAATAAAATAGTCCAGCTTCAAAAAATTGAGGGTTTGCGTATAATTATTACCTTGAAATCGAAGGAATCATTAGTAGAAATCAGGAAGAAATATAGTGAAAAAACCCCCGAACTATTATCCTCTATAAAAGAACCATATTTTCTCTGTGAATTCAAAGAAGAGGATGTTTACGAGTTATACAGTAGTACAATGAGCAAGTTCTACGAAAGCATTGATCATTCCGAATTTTCCAAGGCGTTCCAAAATCCGTATTATCCGTTAAATAAGCACATTTTAAAGTACGTATTTAATAGAGCTGAAGGTAATCCAAGAGCGATTATAAAATTATTAATAAAAATTTTCAACGAGATAATATATTCAAATGAATCTCTTGATGTAACCCTTAAAGATTACGAAATTACTAGTCAATAAGTAATTCTAAATATCCGACTGATTGTTAGTTGGTTCTTCATGTGTATTGTTTTCAGATACCCTTTCATTTTCACCAATTAACTTTTTATTTCTGAGAAAATTTTGGAATTCCCAATCATTTATTTTTTCTGAGTCTAAAGCACCACTGTTAATTAAATGAGACTTAAAATCAGTTACTATCTCGATTACTTCTTTTTGGTTGAAATTCTGTTTTAAAATCAATCCGTTCTTCTTTAAAGTGTATTCGGAATAGACCCAATAAAAAATTATAGTAATCAATAATACCGCAAAATTATTTACTAAATTAACCTGGCTTCGATTGGTGTAGGTCCCAGAAATAGAGCCCGCCCCAGTGATCATGACAATCTGGCCTTCTATATAGATTAAAGTAAAGGCAAAAAGGAAAAACGCTAAATTATTAGGATTAAAGATACGATATTTAAAAGTCCTACTTCCTAAACCTCTTATAACAAGAATCGCCGTAAAAATCATTAAAAGAATGTCAATAAAAGCCCGAAATGCATCGATACCTAATGCGGAGGAAACACTCCTAAACGAATTAATAAAACTAAAGGATCGATACCAGATAATTATCCAAACTAGAACAAAAAAAATTGAGGAAAAGATGTTATGAGTATCATTTTTCACGCTTTTAATATAGAGAAACACCAATCTATAAGAGATAAGAAATATCACAACATACATGGCTATATTCCATCCGTTAAACCATAATAGTGAAGAATCTGTCGGGTTTTGAGGCTCAAAAAATGGAATGAATGCGAAGTATGTTCCTACCTGAGTCAAAATCGGAATTGAAATTGCTAAAATTAAAAAAATCATGCTGAAATATTTATTTCTATTAGCATTTGAATCTGAGATAACTCTTTCATCGACTTTAAATGCAATATCTTCAAATTCCGTTTTTAAGAAAAAAATTTGAGCTATATTCCATCCAAAATAAACTATAATATAAAAACCTGGAAGTATGTAATCCCATCCTATAAATTGAATCGGTATTTGAGTGGAATGCCCAAATAGGAAATATAGTAAAACGATGACGAAACTAA
>JAHLWV010000054.1 GCA_019057735.1 Promethearchaeota archaeon
TTTCTTATGAAAAGAAATATTTTTTTTACACATTCTGCTAAAATTGAAGGAAAACCAAAGAAGTTCTTACAAAATTTAAAGAGTTCAAGCCTTAAAGACCTTAAAATTTATTTTTTTGTGAAGCACCAAGAAAAAAAAATTCATATTTATGAGCTAGAAAAAGAAAAATTGGCAAAATTATTTCTAAAAAAGGAAAACATGCAGAAGAAACAATTATACAAAATATTTTCTCGCATAATTGATACTGAACAGGAGCTCAGGTTATTTTTAAACACTCTAATAAAATTAAATCATGTGAAAGGGTTTTATTCCAAACTTGGATACTTCTATACTTATAAAAACATAGAATCAGAATTGATTGGAAAATTTCAAGAAAAGGGCATGGTGAATTTAACAAAATACAATCATTTACCTCCAGATTTTGTTATTGGAATTATAAATGATATATCGAATTCAACTAAACGAGTTTTCCTAATAGGAAAAAATAACGCGGCCTACTACTCTTTGAAAAAAATACAAAAACAAATTAACACAGAAGCAGCGAAAAATACTACAATTGATCTCAAATCTTATAGAGATCGATTAATAGATATTGATTTTATTAAATTAATAAAAAATCTACCAAAAGGTTATTTAACTCATTTTAGATCAGGAACTCAATGGTTAACTAATGTAGGGTTACCGAAAGTTAAAAAAGAAGTTGAAAATTCTCAAGTAATTGGTTATTATTCAATTCCAATGCTCTCTAAGAAGTTGAATATAAAGAAAGTGTTGTTAGTTCAAATTTTAGAGAGTTTTATAGATATAAGAAGTGGAATATTTGATAGGAACAAAGAAATTTTTTATTATTCGAAATTTCTAAATAAGAAGATCGAAGAAATCAACTTGATAACAGATCTAAAAAAGAGAGAAAGACAGATTAATTTAATGGCAAAAGAATTAAACATCGAAAGAAGTCATATACTTACAAAATTAGACGAAAATTTAAAACTTATAGGAGAAGAAATAAAAGGAAAGGAACTAATCAAAATTGACGATTATATTGAGAAAACGGGTATACCTTACAATCTTTTTATAGACTTTATCAATGATTTAGGTTTAAGCTATTTTAAAAAAGGAGAACTCCTCATTTTTAACGAATCAAAAATAGAAGAATCAAAAAATGACATAAAGTCAATGTTAATCGCCAAATCTAAGTCTGAGAATTTGATTTATTTAGGAGATATAGATATTACCTCAAGTATCGTTGAGGATTTGCTGAAAGATCTACAAAGTGATGAAAAAATTAAGGGCATCTTCCATAATCATGATGGGAAGTTAGTCTTTTACACTGAAAAAGGAATAGAAAATTTGATGTTAGAAAATAGTTTTATGTTTTCTTTTAGCGATTTTTTTTACGGGAAAATTCTAGATGATAAAGATATAGAGGTTTTAACATCTATATTTAATAATTTAATGAGTACAAAACTGTTGAAAGGTACTTTCGATAATGACTCGCTAACATTTGCTAGTTCTGATGTAATTTTTGCCCAAGATTATAATACTGTTCTATTTGAGTTTGAAAAAAGGATAAATGCATATAATAAAACCTTCAATACTGAATTTGAAAAAATAAAAAAAGTTTTAACCAAATCTAATGAAATAATCTACCCCCAAGAGATAAAGCTTATCCAAGAAAGAATAGACATAATCAATGAAAAATATGTTCGCTGGAGAAGTGGTTTAGAAGCGTTCGTGAGAAAGGCTAGCTCAACGCTTTTAAAAAAACAAGGCTTTACGCGTAAAAAATATAAATCCCTTTCATTATCAACCGAAAAAAAAGATGATATTAAGTTTTTTGAGGAAGATCCTGAAGTTATAGATTTAATCTTAAATTTCGATAGATGGGTTAAATTATTCAACGAATTAGAGCTCAAATATGGAAATATCATTTTCTACCAAAAAAGATTAATACTCACTGATGATAATCAGGAAGATCGTAAAAAATTAGAAGTATTATTGTCTAAATTACATCTAGTTTAACATTGAAATTAGTAGAGAAAGTAATTACCTACGCTCTTCAATTTGAGAGATAATATTGTCAACATTTATTTTCTGGTCTGCTTTAATTTTATAAGTTTTAGGAGAATACCTACCGTCCATCTCTAAAATTCCTTCTTTTTCCAAATAATTAAGAGATCTCCAAATAAAATTAATCTTTGAGCGGTTTGAGGCTTTAATATTGTTGCATCTTCTAATGCTTTTAGTAGTAACTAAGCCAATGTTATTATCAATTAGTTTATTTATTGCTTCTAGAGTTTCCCGTAAGTTTCTTGAAAAAAAATCCATAGAATCCTCGCTTACTAAAAATAGTATTTCACTAATTAGTGTATTAATTTATTCTTAAGGATTTAAAAAGTTTTTTTCTACTGATATAAAAACGCTCAGATAGGTTTATGTATTATAACCTTAGAAGTGCTCAACAAATCTACAGAAAATTTGATAAATTTTCTAATGGCGAAAAACTCTCTTACCACAAAAAACTAAGGCACAATTTAATTCGTCAGCTCGCTCTATGACCATCGCGTCCCTCATAGATCCACCGGGATTGATTACAGAATTAGCACCTGCATTTACTGCAGCTTCTAAACCATCAGGAAAAGGGAAGAATGAGTCCGTTCCCATGACAGAATTCTCCAATTCCTCTTCATGGCCGAATTCTTTTGCTTTTTGTGCAGCTAGTTTTACTACATGAACTCGACTTTGCTGTCCAGCTCCTATTCCGATAGTATAGATTCCATTATTGTAAATTTGAGCAAAACAAGCGGAATTAGACTTTGTCCACTTAGAAACCTTATAAGCAAAGATTAAAGCGTCCTTTTCTTTCTCAGTTACTTGTTTTTTGCTCACAACATTCCATTCTTTGATAACAGGCTTAAAATCATATTCTTGAACTAGAATTCCGCCCAACACACCTCTAATTTCGTGATTTTTGTAGATCAAATCTCGTTTGTTTAGTAAGTCCCCATATTCTAATATTCTCATGTTTTGTTTTTGCTTCAATATCTCTAAAGCTTCAGTTTCGAAAGAAGGAGCCATTAAAACTTCAACGAAAATATTTTCTTTATTCACGATGAAGTCTGCCGCATCCGCGGTTAACTCTGCGTTGACACCCCATATACCTCCGAAGGCTGAAAGGGGATCTGTCTTAAACGCCATCTTAATAGACATTAATTGATCCGATTTATCGATCGCAATCCCGTTAGGGCTGGTATGCTTTAAAATCGCAGTTACCTGCTGATGTTTATCAAAATCCATTAGCATTTGAATACAAGCATCAATATCTAAGTAATTGTTGAACGAAATCTCCTTTCCTCCAAGTTGTATTAAATTATGAAGCCCGTAATTACATGAGAGATTTCTGTAATACGCTGCGGCCTGATCCCAGTTTTCTCCGTAACGACAATCCTGTATTTTCTCATAAGCATTGAAAATATAGGGTTTCATAACTTGATCGGGGTGGTAATAACTTTGTAAGTAATTAGAAATTGCTGCGTTATAATCGGCCATTATAGCAAACACTTCTTGGGCTAATGTTGCTCTAGTTTTATCGCTAATTCCCCCTACTTCCTTTAATTCAGTGAGAATTGTGTCGTAATGCTTAGAATTCGCAACAACTACTACATCCGGAAAATTTTTTGCTGCTGCTCTTATCATCGTTGGACCCCCTATATCAATCATTTCTAGGGCTTCAGTTAAAGTGATGTCTGGCTTTGTAATAGCTTCCTTGAATTGATATAAATTACATACTACCATATCAATAGGTGGAATGTTATGTGTTACAGCATCCTCAACATCTTTTTTAAGATTCCGTCGATATAATATACCCCCCTCAATTTTTGGATGGAGAGTTTTTACTCTTCCATCAAACATCTCTGGAGAGTCAGTGTAATCGGAGATTCTTTCAAACTCTATATTATTTTTTTGTAAAAGTTTTCCAGTTCCTCCTGTGGAAAGTATTTTAATGCCGAACTTTGTTAACGATCTCACAAAATCAACAATATTCGCTTTATCAAAAACGCTTACGATAGCCCGTTCAATTTTCTTCATTTTTAATCAATTATTTTAATTAGATTATTAATATCAACAAAAGATATATCAAATTATAGTAAAATTCGGTTTTAAGTTAATTAATAGGTATTTAATAAAAGATATAACAATGCTTTGGAATTGAAGATACACACTAAACAAGGATATTTAATACCGGCTTAGTAAATTGTGGGGTTTTGATTCTCTCTGCCCCGAAAATGATACTATGCCAATTTTAGCTTTTTTCATTTCTTTGATACTTTTAGCTCCTGCGTATATCATTCCATTCAATAAGCCCTCTTTCAATGAAAGCAAAACACCATCTAAATCTCCAACAAATGGAACATAATCACTTACTCCTTCAGGAAGCATCTTTGAGCCTTCTGTGTATCGATCTGAAACATACCCGGATGTTCTGGCCTCTTTGGAGCCCATTCCTCGATATATTTTAACTTTTCTCCCTTGGATGGTGTCAACATATCCAGGACTTTCTGTTGAACCCGCGAAAAAATGACCACTCATGATAAAATCCGCACCAGTAGAGAAAGCTTTAGGTAAATCTCCAGGGTTTTTAAATCCACCATCTGCAACTAAACTAATTTTTGTGCCGTAATCCACTAGAGCATCAGCAACTTGAGCAGTAGCAAAAAGTGTAGGTGCCCCAACACCCGTTTGAATAGAAGTTGTGCAGATTGAACCAGAGCCCATCCCTACTTTTATACCAATAAATTTATCTTCGTCAAAATCACCTTTAGTAATTAAATGTTCAGCCGCTTCGTAAGTTCCAATATTCCCTAGTACAAAGTCAGAATCTAAAAAATCCATGAGTTTTTTAGTTCCTTTAATATCTGACGTTTTATAGAAATCTGCTACATCAATGAAAAAAATATCCACATAGTTTTCAATTTCTTTTAATAACTCTTGATCGTGTGTTGATTCGGGAAATTTTGGGGATAGTCCTATAGCACATATCAGATGTCCCTCACTATCCATCGAAGCTAAAGGAAACTCTGGTGCTAAATCCTTTTTAGTTATTAAACCCTTCAAATAACCAGTTTTGTCAATTACGGGTAATTTCTCCTTTCTCGAACCAAAAAGAATATCAAGTGCTTTTTCTCTTGATGCTCCAGGTTCAATAGAAATTACTTCCTTAGTCATAAAATTCTTTACTTTACCTTTGCTGATTTCATCTTCAGAAAAGGGGATATCTCTTTTCGTAAAAATCCCGCATACCTTATTGTCCCCGTCAACTACCACAATACCACTTATATTATAGTTTTCCATCATGTATTTTGCTTTTGATATTGGTTCATCTGGTGATATTGTAGCAACATCATCAATAACGAAGGACCTTGCTCTTTTCACTATCCTTACCATTTCTAATTGCCGTTCATAGCTACAATTGCGGTGTAAAACTCCCAGACCTCCCAAAAGAGCCATTTTAATCGCCATTAACTCTTCTGTTACAGTATCCATAGCGGCTGAGATAATGGGTAAATTTAATGTATGTGGACCTAATTGAGAAGACAAAGAAACATCGTTTGGTTCAAAATTAGTATATCCCGGTTGAATGAGGACATCATCAAATGTAGCAATTAAATCGTGATAATGAACTTTACTCCTATAAAAATCTGACATAAGTATAATAATAAAATATAATATTTTTTTTTACTTAAATCGTAAATATTAGTAATTAAGATAGATTTAATTTTAAAACTTTAGGTATTTAGTTTAAACGAAATATATAGCGTCTCTTTAAATAGATGTTGTTAAGTAGAATAAGCGAAAAATAAATTTAATTCTTTACATTTGGGTCAAATTTTTTCTTTGTAAGTTCTTTATTTTAGGGTCATTTATGTAGGAATTTAACGTATTTATAAAGGAGGCTCTATCGATTTTAATATTTGAGGATTCAATACCACAATAGTTACTAATGTGGTCGTTAAAGACTTGAGAAGTTACATTTTCGCCTAAACCTTTGATAATATCTCTCTCCTCTATTAAGCATTCTAGAGGGGATAATAATTCAAAATCACCACTCTTCCAATCCCCCCAAAGCGGAGTGTTACGCATAATGTTTAAAGTTCGAAAGCGGAAGATCGTCGGGTTTATCTCTGTGAGCACTCTTGCGGTTTCTTTAACATGGTCTTCTGATAATTTTTTACCTCCTAAGCCTAACATAACATACAAGCTTAATTTTATACCAGATTTAAGTATTTTTTTTCCAGCTTTAATCATTGATTCCGCATTTGTTCCTTTCTTCATAATTCGTAAAATTTTACTACTTCCACTTTCTAATCCCATATACACGATGTCTAATCCAGCCTCGGCCAGTTGTTTTAATTCTTCATCAGTTTTTCTCAAAATATCTAGTGCTTTTGCATAGCAACTTATTCTGAGGACATTTTTCATTCGTAACCTTACATATTCAATGATTTTCACGAGATACTCGGTTGGGGCAGATGTAGGGTTGCCCCCAGCTAAAAAGACGGGATATCCGTGATAATTTTTTTCAGCGTAGATATCTATATCCTTTAATACATCTTCTAATGGGCGTATTGCATAATCTTGAGTACTTCCATAAATTCCTTTATATGTTCCACAGAAGCGACATTGATTCCAATTACAACCTCCAGTGACAGCTATGAGCACACTGTATGCTTCTACGGGGGGTCTAATTACTATCTGACTTGGAGGGAGTTTCATAACCATAATAATTCTTAATTTTTTGTTATGGGAATATCTACTGTTATTTAAAATAGGGTTGAGTTATTCTAAGCATTTTAAGAATAAAGATTTAAGCATTATAATTTAATGCTAAATTGATAAAATTTTTTTTATAGCATTAATTCTAATTGTCATTAGTTTTAATAATAGTTATTTTGTAATAAAATTCGGTATTTATAGTGATAGGAACGCATACTCAAGGAAAAAACATACTTTTTTCGTTCAAAGTGGTCATAGTTGGTCCTCCGAGTGTGGGTAAAACTTGTCTTTTTAACCGCTTTTGTTTTAATTCCTTTAATTTTGACACGTCTCTTACAATTGGGGTAAATTTTCACTCGATAGACTTAAAAATTCGTGATATAGATAAAACGGACGATCCTAAAGAAATGCATAATGTCCTCTCCATATTTGATCTTGGTGGTCAAGAACGATTTAAGGCGTTACTTCCGAAATTTCTTGGTGGAGCAAATGGAGTTTTGTTAGTTTTTGATCTGACTAATAGCATCTCTTTTGACCAACTAGATTTTTGGTATGATCAATTACTTGAGCACGCAGATTGTTTAAAAATACCTAAATATTTAATAGGAAGTAAAAGCGACTTATTGGAAACGGTACCAGAGAAATACCATGTTCCAGAAGTTATTATAGATAGATTTGTTAAAGAAAAGCAATTTGACGAGTTTTTTATGACATCAGCCCTAAAGAATAACAATGTTTTGAATGTGTTTAAAGAACTAAATAATTTGATGTTGAAACATCAAAATACTGGCTATACTGTAGTTTGAAAGAAGTATCATAACCAGATCAAAAACTCCTCATATACATATAATCGGAGAACTCGTTAAAGAATGTTTTCTGGTTTTTATTCAGGTCGGGATAAATATCCTTAAGTGATGCTTTTGCCTGGTTTATTAAATTCTTAGAGAAGTGTTCCGCTATTATCACAGCGTTAGTTTCAGTGAAAATTGATTCAACAGTCTTTACATCATTTTTACTTAATTTGTTTAAATGATAGATTTCATTCAGAGTTTTGGATTGTTCCTCGTCAGTATTTTGAACGGCAAAGATGTATATTATTTTTTTCTTTCTTGCTTTAATATCGTTGGCTAAATCAATCATATCATCTCGAATCGCAAATGCCTGACCCATCAAGTTCATAGCTTTGCTTAGTGGATTTATTTGATAGTGGGTATTCCCTTTAGCTAAAATGGCTCCGATTCTTGCTGATTTTTCTAGCAAGCTTGCTCTTTGCATTTCTGCAATTATTAGATATTGTTCCAAAGACATTGTTATGTTATGGTAATTCATGTATTCTTCTATAATCTGTCCTTTCATTAAATTATCCATTGCTGCAGTATACTCGTTAATAGCTAATAGTTTCAAATTTTCAGAAAACCTTGAGTTTTTAATAACATTTAAACCTAGAAAGTAGCCTTGTGTCCCCCCTAAAATAGACATGTCTCTACCATACATCTGGATTAAATCGTTCTTATTGGGTATTTCTATATTATCATAAACCTTATTTAATTCATTTCTAAGTTGGATGTGAAATGTTGGTTTATTCCTTCTTTCAACATCACCATCCATAAGATCGTCATGAATTAAGTGACCGCTATGAAGGAATTCCAAAGCTAATGAAACTTTTCTGATTTGATCTATTTGACTTTCTAAATTTATAGGATTTACAATTCCAACGAAAGCTGCAATCAATAGAATTGGGTGAAGTCTTTTTGCTTTCTTATTTAAAATAAATTCCTGAAGCTGAGCATAAAAATCCTTCAGTAAAACTTCCTCTTCGCTTTCTTCTAAAAAGGAGAAGTAATCTATTAATTCTTTATCTATTGCTTTTTTCTCAGATTTAAGGAATTCCTCTATCATTTTTGATTCGCTTTTCTGTTTATCTAATTTGTATTAATTATTAAATAATTGAATTTCAATATATTTATTTGTGAAAACAAGATTTTTATAATTGTTTTTACATTATTAGTTAATTCTGAATAAAAGTATAAAGAGTGTGAATTTTAAGTTGCTAATTGCGGTTATTTCCGATTCTCATGATCATCGTGATAATATTTTAAAAGCTGTTTCTATAATAAATGAAAAGAATGCTGAAGTCCTTATACATTGCGGGGATTTTGTCTCTCCATTTGTCAAAAAATGGTTTGATAAGCTAAACAATTCAATAAAAAATCAATTCTATGGCGTTTTTGGGAATAATGATGGAGAACGATTATATTTAACAGTATTGCTGGGACGAATTTGTCTTTTTCCTAAAAACGGAAGTGAACACATAATGGAGTTAGGTGGAAAACGAATTTATGTTTCTCATATGCCAAAACAAGAAACGATTGATGCTATGGCGAATTCGGGCATGTTTGACATTATACTTTCAGGCCATACGCATTTAATGGTTAACAGAAAACATAAAGGCGTTCTAATACTTAATCCCGGTGAACTTTGCGGATATTTGACTGATAAACCTACATTTGCCATCATTGACACTGAAACTATGGAAGCAGAGATCATCGAATTGTAATCTCGTAATGATTCCTTAATTTTCTTAATTTTTTTATAATAGTAAGGTTTAATCTATATTATTATGAGTTTACCTTTAGAAGGAATTGTTGTTATCGATCTCGCAAGGATGCTACCTGGCCCATATGCTTCAATGATATTAGCAGACCTCGGTGCAGAGGTCATTAGAGTTGAGGATCCTAGGTATCCATACGGGAGTCCACCTCCGTTTTTTCAAATGGGTAGGTATCGCGAAAGCGCATTTAATTCAGTAATAATGAGAAATAAAAAGTCTATTACTCTCAATTTGAAAAAGGAAGAAGCTCAAGAAATCTTTTACAAATTGGTTGAAAAAGCAGATATAATTATAGAAACATTCAGACCAAAGGTAACAGAGAAATTAAAAGTAGATTATAAAACTCTTTCTAAAATTAATAAGTCAATAATATATTGCTCATTAACAGGATACGGTCAAGATGGTCCTTATGAACAATATGCGGGACATGATTTAAATTATATTAGTATATGTGGAATGCTAGACTTAAATAAAGAAAGGGAATTTGGTGGAGAAAAAAATCAAGAGAGAAAGCCAGTTCTTCCAGGAGTACAAGCGGCAGATGTAGGCGGCGGTTTAGTATCAATAATCGGAATTTTGGGTGCGTTAATTGAGAGAGATAAAAATCCCAATAAGGAGGGTCAGTACATAGATATTTCAATGACAGATTGCGTTTTTTCTTTTATGCCAATGGCAGCAGCTTTTCAGTTTTCTAAAGAACGATACGACGGTATGACTAAACCAAGAAATCCCCTGCACGGAGAAGTCCCCTTCTATTCGATTTATAAAACTAAAGACAACAAATACTTATCTGTCGGTGCAATTGAAGTAAAATTCTGGCGCGGAGTGTGCGAAGGTCTTGGGCGCGAGGATTTAATAACGAAAGGGAATGCTCTTGGAGAAGAAAAAGAAGAAGTATTCCGGGAAATTCAAAAAGAATTTTTAAAGAAAACACGAGAAGAGTGGATGGAAATATTTTCGAAAATTGACTCGTGTGTCATGCCTGTAAAAAATTTCAGTGAAGCTTGTGAAGATCCGCAAATTAAAGCCAGAAATATGGTTGTGGAACTAGCACACCCCAAATTTGGAAAAATTCACAATATTAATTCTCCAATAAAATATTCGAGAACACCCTTATCGATAAGAAATATCGCACCAAAAATTGGTCAAAACTCTAAAGAAATTCTTCAATGGCTTAATTATACACCGGAAGAAATTAAAGGTTTCAAAAAAAGAGGAGTTCTATAGATATTTGTGTATTTAATATTTGATTATGACAACAGAAATCGAAGCTTTAAAAAACATTTTACAAAAAAACAATGCTAATGCTGCTATTTGGATTAAGTTAGGATACGCTTATTTTCAAAATATGGAGTACATTAAAGCTATTGACGCTTATTTAGAAGCACTGAAACTGAATCCCAAGGACGCTATAAATTGGCATAACCTTGGATATATTTATTATGAAATTGAAGATTACGATAAAGCTATATCCGCTTTAAATAGAGCTATTAAAATTAATCCTAAATTAGCGATATCTTGGAGAGAATTAAGTTCGATTTATATTGATGCCGGGCAATTTGATGAAGCTATAGACACTAGTAAACAAGCTTTGGAAATTGACAATACCGATGAAAGCGTTTGGACAAATTTAGGTTCTGCTTATTATAATACAAAGCAGTTTGATAATGCAATAACTTCTCTAAAGAAGGCTTTAGAAATTGATCCTGATTTGAAATTTGCAAAAAAGGTCCTTGAGTTAGCTGAAAAAGCTAAAAAAAGCTAACTTAGGACCCTAATTCTAAATTGTCATTTTTATTAATCCATAATTTTATTTAAGAACACTATTATATTATTCTAAAGATTATACTATATACAGATAAAGAGCTTTAGAT
>JAHLWV010000345.1 GCA_019057735.1 Promethearchaeota archaeon
TTATAATCAGATAACTTTACCATTTTAATACCCTCCTTTCCGAACCCCTGCAGTTATTACCACATCGCAAACGGGTTCTTCATTTTGATTTTTTACCTTAACTAAGAATTTATAAAATAACATCATGTTTTTCTCATTTAACCACACATCTTCACATAAGCCATTAATCTGTAATTTATCACCCGGTTTGACATCAACACAACCTTCCCAATTATAGATATTTCCGGTGTGTAACAATTTACCAGGATCGAGCATTATTCCCCTCGTTTTACCGTCCTGAACTACATTAAAACCTATGAGTAATTTATATACCGCTTTGATCGTGAAATGGTTGGCAAACGCATGGCAGGCTACTACGCCATCTTCTTCAGAGCCAATGTATTTTGGGTCAGTTATTCCATACACTTTTGCAAAATTCACTAAAGTTTTATATCTAATATTAACTCTAACGGATCCTGGAATATCTACGCCCTTAACATTTTTTATTAGAAAATCAGCATTTTTTTTCATTTCTTCGATTTCCATCATGATTTCACTTCATAATTTAAAATTTGATTAATTATTTTATTTAGATTAATTCTGTTTAAATTAACCTAATATTTTAGGTTATTCATAGCTTTAGAGTTCAATTTGATAGCCAATTTTAGTATATATTTTTTTCTCGTCAAGTATGGCAGAATTAAAGAATTCAACTATCCGTTGGTTGTCAGGACCTCCATTTAATATATAGCAAGGAGTTTTATACTTTTCTATTAATTTCAATAAATGTGAATCTATAGGCTTCGATTTCTTAATATTACTATCATTTTCTATTATATTTTCTAATTGATTACTTCTTTTTAACTCGTTATATTTGAAGGTGGATATAGATTTAATTAATTCCTTATCAATATTGAAGATTCCATCTATATTTTTGATTAAGAAACATTGACTTAACTTTAGCTTATTAGCAACATAGAGTGCTATAGAGTCGGAAGTAACATCCCAATTATGCGGTAGAGTATCATCTTCACGGAGAAAACTATAGGGTAAGAAGATACAAAACATTTGTTTAGCGTCTTGAAATGTCTTTAATTTATCTATGCTTTCCAGATTCGGATATTTTCTATTTAATATTATTCCGTTATAATTCATAGAATAAATCGCAATCCAATGAGCTAGGTCGTCTCCTATTTCTAAAATGTCATCCAAGCTTCTAACAAAATTAGCCAAAGTTCCTCCACCGGGGATAACAATGATTTTCTGAAGAATTTCTTTTTCGAATAATTGAGTCAGTTGGGAAAAAGTTGATTTAATATTGTTAGAATTTTCTAAAATTTTTCCTCCAATTTTGAAGACCGCTTCTTTATACTTCATATTGCTTAATTTGTTTTATAATTGAAAATAAAACGCTCCCGCAACAGCATATGCTGAGGAACTAATTTGATCAGGAATCCCAGTTATTTGTTCATAGCTTTTTATATTACCGTATCCCAATCTTCTCAGCACTTCTTTTATCAAAAACCCTGCAGATAAGCCAGTAATTACAAATATTGAATCTTGGTCATACTCAAGCTGTTGCTGATTTAAATTGTCCATAAACTCTTTGATATCATCTGAAATCATCTCAATTTGCTTATTATAAATATATTTCGCTATTTTATCCAATTCTTTTACTGAAATTGATTCAAGATCCATGCAAATCATTCTTGCTAATCGCGCGTAGCAATCCTTTAAGGTTTTAGAGCGGTTATCTGCCGTATCGTTAATATATTCTGTTTCAGAGATATTTTTTAGTATCCTATGTACATCTGAGACGAGCGCGAATTTCTCGAACGAAATTCTAACCATCTTATCCTTATAGGGTAAAAAATGAGTAATCGATGGAATAGTTGCTCTTAAACCCCCAGTGTAAATCAATTCGCGATTCATTAATCTTTCTACATCATTCTTTCCTCTTGAAACAGGAACTGAATTTAAAATTGGAATTACATCAATAGTAGTCGACCCTGCATCAATAAGAATGCATTTGGGAACAAATTTACCTAAAAATAGTGAAGTTGATACCCAATTTGCTGCCGCCACTGAAATTGGATCTAATTTAACCTGATCAAAGCTGCAGAATTTATTTTTATTATTAATAAAAAACAATTTTTCTTTTTCAAAAATTTGTCCTAAGGCGCTTATAATCGTTAAAATCCCTTCTCGCTTAGTCTGAAAAGCATCTGAGAGTTCAGCAGTAATTGTTATTGAAATAAAGGTTACGTCTCTTAATACTAAATTATTTTGTAGAATTAAATTTTCCACAACCCTGGCGAACATAGCAGGAATGTCACGTAAGGTTTTCTCCCAGAAAGGAAAATATTCAATATAAGAAAAACTTCTATGTATGTTATCGTTTTCAATTTCAAGTAATGCAGCCTTAGTATTTGCCCCTCCAATATCGAACCCTAAAATATATTTAGCTTTCATGGCTGTATAATTTAACAATTGAAACATTCTAATAAAAAATCATGTGTAAGAATAAAAAAAATGAAAATTTAAGGTTTTAAGACTTTTTTTTTCTTCTTTTTCTAGTTTCTTGAACTTCAAGGAGCATTCCTAGCACTTCTTCCGTATCAAAGTAAGCATAAACTTGTTTTCCGATCTCACCATAATAAATCATCTCGTATCCTTGTTTTTCGAAATACTCGATATATGCTTCAATGTTTTCAATGAATAAACTGATGTGATGAAATCCTTCCCTACCTTGATCCAAAAATTCTTTATAAATACATTCTCCACTTATATGCTGTATCAATTCAATTTGTGAACCAAATTGTCTGCTTATAGCAATTTTAGTGTTAACTTCTCCGTCTTTCCCTCTATATTTAACGATGCCCGTAGTTTCTGGTAAAACCGCAAATTTAGGCACGTTGAAGAGTGTTTCGAAAATCTTAGCCTGTTTTTCAATATCTTTATACACAAATCCTAGCTGAGCAACTTTTAAATTACCAAAATTAATCTTAAATTCTTCCATACTTATTTTTCTCCGGCTAAGCATATAAAAATTTCTAATTTTTAATAGAATAATCTTGTAAAATAATTACTAATGTTTGTAGTTGATAAAAGTTAGTATCTTAAAGATAACGACAAAGTGTGATTTTCATTCATTACTACTATAACGCTTTATTAACAATTCTTTTAACAAATCTAAATTTTCTCCAGATAAGGCGTTAATTAAAAAGCAATCTTTTTCTTCCACATTTAATCTTTTTCTAAGAGATTCAATTTCTTCTGAGCTGGCTAAATCCATTTTATTGAATACAATTACTATTTCGATTTTTCCTTCTTTTGTAAAATTATTTTTAATTTCATGGTATAAATCTAATTGCGAATCAATTGAATAGCCACATGCGGGTGTGGGATCAAACATAAAAATTATTAAATCAGAAATTAGTCGCAGAGCTAAGATTGC
>JAHLWV010000055.1 GCA_019057735.1 Promethearchaeota archaeon
TCAGTTTCTGATTTTTCTACAAATGAAAAAAGAGATTTTTGCTTTTCATCAACAAGAGTTTTTTTCTTAGGTTTTTTAGGGCTAGGCAATTTACTTACCAAATTTAGTAATTCAAATTAATTTACTATTTATAGTTATTATTATTTAGATTTTAATCTCAACTATTCTGAGTTTAATATATTAAGGTATTAAGAATATATAAAAAAAGAGACAGATCGAGTTTATATCAACGCAGTAAGTAAAATTTACTGATTTTTACTATGTTCTTTAATAACTTTCCTTATTTCGCTAAGTAGGAGCTGCTTCTCAGCGATAAAGAAGTGTAACTTACTTTTTTCAGGATGTTCGTTGTAAATAACTTCAGCGAATTCTTTAATTTCGTCTTTACTAGGTTGAATTAGCTCCCCATTTACATTATCATGTAATAATAAAACTAAATTATCCGTTTCAAAGGGTTTTATATCATCACTATTTTTTACATTTTTTAATATCTTAACTACAAGCTCAGCTAAATACCAAACGGATTTATCGTATTCTTCTCCCGACGTATAGCGTCGATAAGCGAGCACCTCAACTTCTTCTTTAGTAAACAAAGTATATAAAAACTCCTTTTCGATAATACAGTATAATAACTTTTTAATTAAAGAAAAAGTAAAGTAAACATTTAATTATTTGTGTTGAATTTTTAATGCGTCTAAAAACACAAAATTAAAAATTCTGGTAATATTATTGTTAAATATAACATATATGCCTCCGTGGCTTAGCGGTATAGCAGCAGACTTGTATAAAGTTTAAAGTACTTTGAAGAAATCTGCAGGTCGCGGGTTCAATTCCCGTCGGAGGCTTATTTTTTCTCTTTTCTATAGCCAATTTTTAAAAAAAAAGAAAATTGAAGTATTTTTGTTATTATCCTATGAATTGATTAATTCATAATCATTGAGATCAATTTTCGTAAAACTTAATTTCAGTCTTAAGTTTTTCTTTTATGAATTTGATGAATCAAATAAAACACGCTATTTTTATAATCATCGATGACGTAGCTTCTGATCAATTTTTTAATCTTATTGAGAGCGGTTCGCTTCCAAATTTACAAAAACTAATTAAATCTGGACTTTACTCTAAAAATTGTATAACAGATTTCCCTTCATTGACCTATCCGACTCAAGTATCGATGATGACTGGAACATATACAGGAAATTACTTGGAGGAATTATGCCATGGAGTGCCCTCTTTTCATTGGATGGACCGAAACGAGAATCCACCTTTTTTAAGATCATATAATTCAATAGGATCGGATGAAAGAATTCAAATTTACAAATTGAACGATGATTTGGGCAATAATTGTAAAACTTTATTCGAAATGGTCGGTGAAGGAAACACAGTAAGTATCAGTCAATTTATTAGTAGAGGTGCTAATTATCTTTTCCCCGAGAGAAAAACTAAGTTAATTATGTATTACCTCTTAATAAAACATTCACATAACGTTAACAAATACATTACGAAGGCTAACTTAGTAGCTGTAAAGAAATTGCTTAATACTTTTGAAAATCCAAAGAAGTTTTTCGATACTAAAGAAGCTCCAATTGCTTCTAACCTCTTGTTACTGTCTTCAGATGTAATGATGCACCTTTACGGTTTTGATTCAGAGATGTATAAGCTCAATTTGTTTCACATAGATAAAGTACTTGGAATACTATTCGAAGGGTTGGATAAGTTAGGTTATTTAGAAGAAACCATTATTGCTATCTCCTCTGATCATGGGAACTATAAAGCAAAAACGGTTGGAGACTTTGGAAATTTTTTTAGTGATAATAGGTTAAGCCATTATCACCAGCGAAAGAACATTAAAGGAAATATAAATTTGAGTGGTAATAGCGTAGTGTTTTTCAATTTTAAATCCAACAATAATAGTAATGGACAAAATTGGAATCATCCCACCATTTCAGAAATGGAAAATTATGGTCCAAAACAAATCAATTTATTAGAAAAGCTATTTACTATTAATGGTGTCCGTTTAATGTATTACTGTGAAGATGGAAACACTTCTAAGAAAGGAAAAATCCACTTAAAAAGAAGGGAGAAACACACGGGAAAAATTGTAAAAAGTTCTATAGAATATACGGGAAGTGGCAAGGAATTTAAAACAAAGTACTCCACAGAAGCTGGTGATGAGGACGTGTTTAATTATATTAACGACGATATTGCAAGTAAGTTATTAGACAATAAATTTCACTCTTTAAATGAATGGTTAGATGCTACTTTTCACATTGACTTCCCATTATACCCAGATTTGCTTTCGCGTAACTTTAAAAATCCCAGGAGGGCAGACATAATTGTTAGTACTTGCGGTGATGTTGCGTATAATATGAAACACGGAAAAAAAGAAAATGAAAATTTGTATTTACACGATATAGGTCTTAGAAAATCTATGGTTGTTCCACTTATTATTGGTGGTTCGAAAGATATACCGAAAAAAGAAATATCTCATTGTAAGATTACAGATATTGTCCCAACTCTGCTAAAAATGTTAGGAAAAAAACCACATCCTAGCGTTGTTGGTGAAAGCTTAATTTGAATTATCCACAAATTCACAGTAAAAAAGGAATGAGAATTAAGATTTAAACTTTAAGCAGTTTTTAATCGTGGAGGGGGGACAAAAACTTCTCTATTCCCTGTTCGTTCTAATTTCATTGCTTCTTCAGGACAATGATGAACACAAACACCACAACCAATGCATCTACTATTATTTATTACGGCAATATCATCAATCAAATCAATTGCTTCCATAGGGCACTTCTCTACACATGTTCCACATCCTACGCATAAATCTTCTTCGACCTCTGCTAAGTAACTGGTATAGCAATGGTAAGGCGAAATACCCCTCCAAAAAAGCGAAAATATTCCACAGCAGCATTTGCAGCAGTTACAAATAGCTTCTTCATCTAATTCTGGTTTAAGGTGAATATGGAACGCTTTATGAACCAGTCCTTCATCAGACGCTTTATTTATTATTACTTTCGCGTCATTTTTTGAGATTGGTTTACCAAAATTATGTTTAATAGCAAATTGAGCACTTTTTCCTAATAAAAAGCAATTTAATCGCTCATCTGTTACGGTACATGAGTGCTCAAGCAAATCTTTTTCATGTCTACAGTAACAATGAACCAGAGCAATATCATCATACTTATCTACTATTCTAGAAGCTTCTTCATGAGGTAATATCTTATCAACGGGAACATCTTCAATTTCCTCTTCAACGGGGATAACTCTAGTTATTGGAGGGAACTTTTTATATTGTTCTACGAGAGTGTCGTAATTTTTCTGAGCTCCTTTACTTAATTCCTTAAAAATATTGTCGAAGATATGCGCAAGCTTCTTCTGTTTTTCTCCAGTTTCGCCTCTCATGAACTGAAACTCAAAAAGACCTGGGAATGCCCCGAGAAGCCTATACACCATAACACCCGATCTCCTACTGCGAGTACCGACGATAACTCCTTTGTTCATTAAATCGTTTAATATCAGTGTTAAAGCTTCCTCATCCAAATTAGTCTTATCTTTTAACTGATCAATGGTTAGTGATGGTTTTCTGAAAACTTTGATAAACTCAGCCTGTTCATCGGTCATAATCAGTTTCAGTAGTTCAATAAGATCATCGTTGACTACCATAGGAAGTTGTCCTGCTTTGACGATAGTTCGCGCTGCTTTATACCATACTTTATCTCGTTCTTTATCCATAAATTATCATCTACATTAAATGAAATCTTTAAATAATTAGATTGATAAGTATTTAATTTAATTAAAATACTGTGTTTAAGGGAGGGTAAAGCTTTTTTTTGCGCTTCAGCTTCTTAATCATATATTATTAGAGCGGTTCTCGTACTAAAAAATAGACTTTTTTACTTTTACAATTAGGGCAGTTTACATTACGATCTTTAGAAGCTAATTCATCCTTCCACTCTTCATCGCAATTTAAACACCCGTAACCCCTATAATCTTGCTTAAGATTAATTGTTCCTCCATAAACGCGGATATCTTTTCCTTCTAAAAGAGCTTGCGTTATTTTTTCGTGAGCTTTCTCTAAAATTCGCGAAAATGTAGGTTGGGATACTCCCATGGTATCAGCGGAACTTTTTTGGGTTAAGGAAATGTAATGTTTTAACCTTAAAGCTTCGAATTCTGCGATATTTAATCCAACCGATGAATTATCATTTTCAGATTGAAAATAGAAATTATGTGGAGGATCCTTAACCTGTCTTAACCTCGTATGACGACCCATTTAATAAACTACACCATTTTTCAAATAATCATTCAATAAATATATATAAAAATAAAATTAAATTTTAAGTAATCGGTTATAGAATATAAACTAAGCTAAATTCTAGGTGTAAAATTACGATTTTTATGAATAGTATTTGATTCTTTCTTAAATCCATTTCATAAGGTTTTTATCTATTTGTGAATGAGTTAGTACAATTTTTTATTTACTGAAATTTACTTGGTGTTTTAAATTAAAATTACATATGCAAATAGGATTAACAAGCTTCCAGGATATATTTTCGCAGAAATTGAGCAATTAGTCAATGAAAAGAAAAAGGAAGGTATAGACATCATCCCATTAGGGATTGGTGACCCGGATTTAACGACTCCAGATATGATTATCAATGAGCTAATTAAACAAGTAAAAAACCCTGAAAATCAAAATTACCCCTCGAGTAAAGGAGAACAAGATTTCAGAGAAGCTGTACAAAGGTGGTATGAGGTCAGGTTTAAGATAAAACTTGATGCTAATGATGAAGTAACTAACTTAATAGGAGGAAAGGAGGGAATAGCTAATATCGCAAGGGTATTTGTCAACCCCGGAGACATTGTATTATGTCCTAACCCCGGGTATCCCGTATATGAAAATGGTGCCACCACATTATGTGATGGAAAAATCCATACGATTCCTTTGCTCAGAGAAAATGATTTTTTACCCGATTTTGATGTAATTGAAAGTAATATCTTAAAAAAGGCTAAGTTAATGTATTTAAATTACCCAAATAATCCAACTGGTGCAATAGCAACAAAAAAATTTCTAAAAGAAGCCGCAGATAACGCAGAGGATTATAATTTCATCATTGTCTATGACAATCCATATTCAGAATTCACTTACGAGGATTACATCGCTCCATCGCTTTTGCAGATAGATCAGAATCACATAGAAATTAATAGCTCGTCAAAAATGTTCTGTATGACGGGATTTAGGTGCGGATGGGCAGTGGGGGATAAGGATATTATTAGTGGTTTGAGGAAGGTTAAATCTCACATTGATTCAGGATGCCCAGTTTTTATCCAAAAAGCTGTGATAAAAGGTTTAAATGAATACAAATCGGGAGAAAAACCTAATATCGTGAGAGAGAATGTAAAAATATATGAAAAAAGGCGAGATGTATTAGTGAAGGGCCTTAATGATATCGGTTGGAACACGGACAAACCTAAAGCTACTTTTTATGTCTGGACCCACTTACCAGAAGGAGAAACAAATAGCCTGGAGTTCATCAAAAAACTTATATATGAAGGCGTAGTTCTAACGCCAGGTACGGGTTTTGGCACTTATGGAGAGGGTTATGTTAGATTTGCATTAACTCAGCCAGTTGATAAAATAAATGAAGCATTAGAAAGAATAGAAAGAATTCTCAATTAAGATTCTATTACTTTAGCCTATTTCTTAATAAATTTTCTTTTCGACCAATTATAATCTTTATTAATTTCTTCCTCAATTTCAATTTCTCCTGGAATCCAATTTGAACAATCTAAATATTTCCAAAAGATACTTTCAGTTTTGTACGTTTTTTCTTCCTTTATAGGAATAATGTTGCTTTCTAAGGCAATCTGACTTTCAATTTTATCAAGAACTTCTTTTTCCATTTTTTCACCTCCAATTTTTTTACTTTTATTGAGGTGCCGGAATCCGTTATGATCTCGATTTAATTATGTTTGAATTCTTTGATGAGAGAGCAAATCCAAGAACAAATTAAAAAGAAGATCGGAAGGATCGGCTCTCATCTATAATAATAATAATAATACTACTGCTACACCTAATAAAAGGCTTATAACTCTAACAACTGAAAATTTAGTAGTACTATTTAAGATCATTAGAATATATAAAAAGATGAGGCTATTTAAATGTTTCATATTTTATCCCCAATTTATAAAATTTCGTTTGATTATAATGAAATTATTAGTATGATTTCTCAACTCATCAAAAATTGAATATAGAGTAAACTAATTAACCCCGAAATTGTAAAAAGATAGATGTTTCAAAATCTTAGCATTAGTAGCCAATAAATAATAGAAAAGAGTAAATAAAAAAAAATAATTATTTTGACAGTTTTTTGTATTTCTGTCTCAGATAAGCCATTCTTTTTTGGTCCTCACTTTCAATTTGACCTGGATAGGCATCTGAGATATCAAAAGCCATCATTATAGGAGCTAGATCAGAATTCCAATCTTGATAATACTCCAATATTGATTCGGGACCCATTTTATTTGCCAATTCTTTTTTCACCTCCATTCTTTTTTTTTTTAGAATTTACGGTAAGAATTAAGCCCTTATCCCACTTTTTCTTAAAAATTGATCGATTTTATACGCAGAGAATAAATCCAAAGAATTAAAAGAAAAAGAGAGAAAAAAGGATTTATTCTCTTCATAACACTGTTACTAAGGGAATAATGGCCTTCTTATTACATTGGCCAACCCATGAATCAGTATTATGCCGTGAAAAATTCATTATTATAAGAATAGAATAAGTATACACTAATAAATTTTGCGGGTATAATTTCCCATTTGTTTTGTTATTTGGAAAATCTTTAGACAATAGCGTCAATAATATTAATCAATAACTCTTTAAACTCATTAAACTTTACAAGAGACATAATACCACCAATAATTACAATTTACTTAAATAATACTTGAGAACAATGAAATGCAAAATAGTTTTAGTAGGAGCAGGTAGTTCCTCATTTGGACCCTCTACGTTGTTGGATCTCTTTCAAAGTGAATTTTTACATGGATCGACAATAGTATTACACGACATTGATAAAGAACACTTAAATGTAATTTATGAATTAATTACAAACGAAAATAAAATCCACAACGATAAATTTATTATTGAGCAAACTACAGACCGTAGATCTGCTCTAAGCGGTGCTGATTTCATAATAAGTTCCATTGAGGTAGGAGATCGTTACAAATTGTGGAGAGAAGATTACGAAATTCCAAGAAAACATGGATCGACTCAAATCTTAGGCGAATGTGGGGGACCAGGAGGGACTTTACATGCTTTTAGAATAATTCCTCCTATTGTAGATATTGTGAAAGATGTGAATGACATTTGCCCCGATGCATTTTTCATTAATTTTTCTAATCCAATGGCAAGAGTATGCTTAGCTATCAAAAGAACAACACCAGATCTTAAAACTATTGGATTATGCCATCAAATTGGAACTCTTAATTACCATTTACCTAAAATGCTCAATAAGAACTTAGAGGATTTAAAACTAAAACCTTATGGATTAAATCATTTTGGATTTTTGATGGGGGTTGAAGATATCTCTTCAGGAATGGATTTAATGCCGAAATTTAACAAGGTAGCTCCAGAATATTTTAAACAACGCGAAGAGAGGTTCGAATTTTCTTCACTAACGTTTGAAGTTTTTAAAAGATTTAGCTATTTTCCATATGTAGGGGATAATCATCTTGGTGAATATTTACAATTTGGTGAAGAATTTACTGAAACACAAGATATGGTAGATTGGATTGACTTAACTAAAAAAGGTGGTGAACGCATCTATAGAAAGGTTATGAGGAATTATAAACGCCTTAAAGAGGGAAGGTATCTTAAAAAAGGTATGCTCTCAAAAGGTATATCAGGAGAACGCGCAGTTCCTATTATTGAAGCGATAATAACTAACCAACCATCCTATGAGAGTGCTGTCAACATTCCAAATAATGGAATAATAGATAATTTACCACAAGATTTGATAATTGAGTGTCCAATAATAGTTAGTAAAGCTGGCATACAAGGAGTTAAATGGGGAAATTTACCGAAAAATATAGCCGCTCTTCTTCGAATTGAAGCGAGCATCCAGGATCTGTGCGTTGAAGCGGTTCTTACTAAATCTAAGGAAGTAGCAATAAATGCATTGGCCATTGATCCTAATGTAGGGAGTTTTGAAATAGCTGACAGAATATTCAGCGAGATGAAAGAATTACAGAGTGAATTTTTACCCAAATTTCAATAGGACTTAATTTTTTAAACTGTTTCTTATTATCTCTTTTACTACTTTCGCCGATAATTTCATTTTCTTACCGGTAAATTCTCATAATTACACCTCTTTTTCATAAAAACATTTTTTAATGAAAGTGACTATTTATCTCAAAATAGAGAATGTTACTTTTTTGTTAAAATGAAATCTACTAAAATCGCCTCTTCTGATGAGAAGTTAACAAAGGCCACAGAATTACTCTGGAAGGTTTGGTGGTTTAGTTTTTATTTGATAATTGTTCCATCATTAATCGCTGTTGTTGGTTTTTTCATTTATTTTTTTATAGGCAAAGACCTTATTGTCTCAGTTGGGTTGTCGATTATAACTTTTATGTTTGTTTTATTATTTTTTTATAAGGCATTTGACAAATACAGGAAAAATCCTTTTTTTTCCAACAAGGTAAATAATCTATCCGCAAGAATTGATATCGTTTTCTTGATTACAATCTTGGCATTAATCGTTACCCCTATTTTTGTGTTATTTGCTCCGGGAGATGACTACTTTGAGCTTTTACCTTTAATTTCTTTTAGTATTTTGTATAATATTGTATACTATTATTATTATTTTCAACCCATTGGTTTTTATGATCCAAAGGAAGAAAGATTCAATCACGCAGTTTCTTCTTCTCAAATTGTTAGACAACCTTATAACATCATAGTATTCATTAACTACATTGTTCACATCGTATTTCTCTCTTATACTTTTAATACAAAAGTCTCTTGGTTATTTCCTCTCATTTGGAACATCATATTTTATATCGTTTCTCGACTCTTCAGTGTAAAAATCTGTAAAAATATTACGATTTCAATTGACAGTAAGAAACCGATCCTAGTAGACTTGACAATTTTTAAGAAAAAATTTGTAAAATCATTATTAGGCTTATTATTCGTGTTGCTAATTCAAATGCCCTTCGTTATAGTTATCGTTTATTTTTATATTGGTATTCCTCAAAATTACGATTTCATAGAAATCGTAAAAATAACGGTATTATCTCTTATTTTCTTAGCGTTTTACTTTAAATTCAGATTATACATAAGTACGTTCTACAGCAAATTCCTAAGGAGGTTTAAGATTGATGAGTCCTAACAATTCTGAAGAGGTTGATGCTGGTGATATTCAAACTTATGTAAAGCTAAATTTTATTGTCTCAGTCAGTTTAATATTTCTATTCCTCTCAATTTCAATGCTAAATGATCTTTCTTTAATCAGCATTATAGTATTACCTATAATTTCTATTCTTACCTATTACGAAGAAAAAGCGAACTTTATCACTATTCTTTACGGCAGATTTATATATCTATTTAATAGCCTAGGGATGGTAATCATCGTAATCTTTTGGATCTTACCATTTCCGAGCATAGAGTCTTTTAACGTTCAGTTTCTTTTAATTCAATTTCTTTTACTCTCACTATCTACATATGTAATATTTCAAGTTTTTGAGAAGTTTAAGTATTTTCAAGAAAAAACGGTACTAGTTATTCAAAATCTGCTTGTTGTTGCGAGTTTTACAATGATTCTATATCTTTTCTTCCCTGTAATCGAACTCGTATATCTACAATTCATTATAGATCCAAGTGTACTTTTTATCTCCAATATATTAATTCACACTTTTATCGTTTTAGCAATAACATTATTGTCGTTTTATTTTTCTTTTGCTCGGATTCGGTTATACGATAAACCTTGGAAGTTTTTTAACTATTGTATCGTGATCGTTTTTTTACTATTAGAAATAACTTGGTTTGCATTAGTTAATATTAAAAATCTAGCATCTGGAATTCTTGAGGTATTTCAAGGAGAACTAATTTTATCTGCAATTATAGTTCCAATAGTTTTCCTACTATTCGTGCTTCTCAACTATAGTATTCGCGTATTCTCTCGAGAAATCAGCTTGAATTATAGCTATTATGCTTTTTGGTTTTTACTTTTCTCGATTTTTTTTACAATATTCATCATTTTTTGGAATAATTTTGTGATTCTGCTTTTAGATCTGGCTTATTTGTCAGTTTTTAGTCTAGCAAACCTTAAATTTGGACAGTATCTAAAAAAAGTTAAAGATTCTACTTTCAATTTTGTAATTAGAGTCGATAGTTTTGCTCTTTTAATTGAAGCATTCTTATTATTTTATGCGGTATTCAGAATCGTATTTATTTTGGACGAAGTTCTTGCTTTATTCCTTTCTTGTTGCGTTATTGGCATCATTTTTAATCTTTTTCCTCCGAATGTAAAATTTATTCCTAGAAAAGTAATAATAACTTGGACATTACTTATCCTGATTATAAGTATAGTGATCACTGGATTTTACTTTTTAAACGCAAATATAAATGATTTCATTGTTTATTTAATTACACCGATTATTTTTTGCTTCTTGATTTTTGCTCCAATTTATTATTTATATAGCGAAAAAGTATTAAAACCCAAATTCATCGCAATTTACACTTATAGTTCCTCATGGTTGCTCATGTTTTTGTTTTTTGCTTTGAATTTTTTTATAATTGTAATATACTTTAACGCACATCTAATTATTGGTACGATCCTAAACCTTTTGTTTATAACCACTTGTTTAATAATCCTTATTTACTATGGGAAGAAAATAAGAATGCTCAAAGAATCACGATCTAAGTCTCTTTTACACATCCTATCTTATCCCATTGTATTCGAAGTTTTTGCAATACTTATTACGATTTTCCTGATTTATTTGAAATTAGACTTCCTAATATCCTTGTTTTTATCTGTAACGGTAATAAGCTTAATAGTATACTCGGATTCAAAGGAAAATAAATTATTTCCTAAAGCCCTAACCTTGATATTAAATTCATTTACGTTATATTTAGGTTTATTTATGGTGGGATATTATAGTGCGTTTTACACTTGGGGCTCGTTCTTCGGATTTTTCAT